>JAAFHO010000126.1 GCA_013297575.1 Chitinophagales bacterium | reverse complement strand
GACACAAAGTCCCGCCAAAGCACCCGTATTGATAACCAAAAGAATGATCCAGCCGTATAAAAAGCCCACCAAATCACCATAAGCCATTTTTAAATAGACATATACACCACCCGAACGCGGAAACATTCCACCCAATTCGCTGAAGGTAAGCGCACCCGAAAGGGCAATAATACTCCCCAAGGCCCATACACCCAAAACCAAAGTGGCATTCGGTACAGCACTGACGATTTGGGCAGGTGTGACAAAAATGCCAGAACCAATACAAGAGCCTACCGCAATCATGGTAAGGCCGTAAACGGTGAGTTTTTGTTGAAGTTGGGACATACGGAATAATGAATAAGTGGTTGGTTATCGTAATTTAAGTAGGAAATTGGATGCTGAGATTTTAATTTTTGCGCTAAGGTAAACTCAATACCCATACTTCCCGCCCCACCGCTGCCGCAACACCTCCAAAATCCTATCTTCCGCAGCATTTTTACCCGGTTCGTACAATATTTTACCTGCAATAGCCTCCGGCAAATGCGGTTGCGCCACAAAATTACCGGGATGGTCGTGCGCATATTGATAACCCGAACCGTAATTCAGGTCTTTCATCAATTTGGTTGGTGCATTCCGCAAATGAAGCGGTACAGGCAAGCCACCCGTTTCGCGCACCAGCGCCAAAGCCTTATCAATGGCCAGATAACTCGCATTACTTTTGGCCGAAGTAGCGAGATAAATGGCCGTTTGCGACAAAATAATCCGCGCCTCAGGCATACCAATCATACGAATCGCATCCATGGTAGTTGTGGCAAGTAAGAGCGCATTGGGATTGGCCAAACCAATATCCTCGGAAGCAAGGATCACCATTCGGCGGGCAATAAATTCAATATCCTCACCTCCATCCAGCATTCGTGCGAGCCAATAGACTGCTGCATTGGGGTCGCTGCCGCGCATACTTTTGATAAATGCTGAAATAATATCGTAGTGTTGTTCGCCCGTTTTATCGTAGAGCGCAGCATTTTTTTGGATCAAATCGGCCACCAATTGGTTCGTGATCTTGAACGGCTCACCCGGAGTCCTAAAATTACACACCAATTCCAGCGCATTGAGCAGTCGGCGGGCATCGCCACCGGAATAGAGCATAATGGCATCGTATTCCACCACTTCAATATCGGCACCTCGGAACAATTCATCCACTTGTAAGGCATGATCGATCAGTCCTTTGAGTTCCTCTTTGCTCAAATGCTCCAATACATATACCTGACAACGGGAAAGCAAGGCTGGAATGACTTCAAAAGAAGGATTTTCGGTGGTGGCTCCAATGAGCGTCACAATACCTTTTTCTACCGCACCCAATAATGCGTCTTGTTGGCTTTTGGAAAAACGGTGAATTTCGTCGATAAATAGGATAGCGCCCTTGGACTGGAACAAATTTTGTTTGTCGGCACTGTCAATGGCTTCGCGAATATCCTTTACGCCGGCGTTGATAGCCGAGAGTTGGTAAAAGGGCTTTTGGAGCATTTTGGCGATGAGTTGCGCCAACGTTGTTTTGCCTACCCCCGGTGGGCCCCATAAAATGAAAGAAGGTATTTTACCTCGATCAATGGCTTGGCGTAAGACGGCGCCTTCGCCTATCAAGTGTTTTTGGCCTACATAAGTACTCAAGTCTTGCGGCCGCATGCGCTCAGCGAGTGGTTGTTGCATGGGGCAAAGTTAAGCAAAGTCTATACTAATTTCAGGCAAAAACGTTCCCGAAGGATACGCGTAAATCGCTCGGGTTGCTCTAATTCAGGAAAATGCCCCGAAGATTCAAACTCGTGTGGTTCAAAATTGGAAAGATATTGAAGCATACTCCATTGGTTTTCTGCCAAATGGCTGCGGTCTTTACTGCCCCAAATAATAAGTGCCGACATTTCGAGCGGCTTGAATACAGGACGGGCCGTATTAAAAAGGGCTTGATTGGCTGTTGCGATGGAATAATTTGCGCCTTTTTTGAGATTATCAAAGGCTGTTTTAATAAAACCATCGCGGGCTTGTTCTTCCGGTACTACGCGTTCGTACCACTGCTTTGTAATTTTTGACCGCAATATCCGAGATAAAATTTGTCCTAAAACAGGTGTTTTTATTGGTAATCGTTTATTAATTCTTTCTGCCCATTCTTTTTGCTCGTCCCAACAAAGCGTTTGAATACTCACAATATTTCCCACCAAATCGGGGCGTATTTCGGCAGTTTTTAACGTAATATAGCCACCCAAGCACGACAATGCAAATATGGTATTTTTAATTTGTAACCGATCTAACAAGTCAATGCCTACTTGCACTGTTGTCTCCAAAGAATAGTCATAATTAGCCCTTTTGGGTAAAGAGAAGCCAAAACCTGGCAATTCAAAAATTAAAACCTGAAAATCTTGAGCGAGTAATTGCGCCAATTTATCGTAATGCTCAATTGTATTGGGCGCATTTGGGATGAAAACAACGGTTTTGTCTCCTGATCCGCATAATTTGTAGCGAATAAGGTACTTATCGAACTCTGCAAACTGGATACCAGAACCAAATTTCATTTTTCTGAATCGGCCTACGTCACGGGACAATAAGAAATTATCAATAACACTGGAAAAAGACATCGGTATGTAAATTGTAATTAATAGAAAAATTTTGGGTACTTGGAAACATTAATTACTCCAACCTAATGGATAAAATAATGTATGAACGGTACTTAATGCAAAGTTACAACAAACTGTGAACATAGTTGTACTGTATTTGGTTAAAATTGCAATTTCTTGACAAAAAAAATTACAAGCGGTTGCTAGACAGTTTTCAAGGACATAAATGACTTTTTGCCATTTTTAGAATACCTTTGCGTCAAATATGTCAGCCCAATATACACTTATCTACGAGGACGAACATATCCTCATTGTGAACAAACCTGCGGGTTTGCTTACTATCCCCGACCGGATCAACCCCGACAAGCCCAATCTTGTAGGTGCTTTACAACGCAAATTTGGTAAAGTAATGGTTGTACACCGCCTTGATCGCGAAACCAGCGGCATACTTTGTTTTGCAAGAGACGAAGCATCGCACCGGCATTTGTCCATTCAATTTGAAAAGCACACCGTCGATAAATTTTATATGGCCTTACTGGATGGCGTTTTGCACCATGAAGAAGGAGAAGTAAATAAACCGATTGGTGAACACCCCACTATTCCTGGCAAAATGGCCATTATCAATAGTGGAAAACCTTCTTTGACTTTTTATAGGGCAGTGGAACGTTTTAATCGCTTTACCCTTGCAGAAGTATTGATCAAAACTGGGCGTACCCATCAAATTAGAATACACATGCAAAGTGTGGGCTATCCGTTGGCCATTGATGCGGTGTATGGCAAACGATCTGCTATTTTGCTTTCCGAGATTAAAGGGAAAAAATACCATTCCGGCAAATTTAGTGAAGAAGAACGCCCCATTATGTCCCGCAGTGCGCTCCATTCTTTCCGCTTGCGTATCGACCATCCGCATACAGGCGAACGGGTAGAATTTACAACGGAATTACCTAAAGATTTTGCGGCTTTACTCAGCCAATTAAGAAAATGGGAACGTAAATCATCAAGTTCTAAAGATTCATTGATATAGTTTGGCGGGGTTTAGTTAACTTTGCGCCGCATTTATCCATATTCGTAAAATAGTATATCCATTATAATGTTTCAAAGTTTAAGTGAAAGACTAGATTCGGCATTTAAAGTTCTTAAAGGTAATAATAAAATCACGGAACTGAATGTCGCCGAGAGCATCAAAGAAATCCGTAAAGCGTTGGTTTCTGCCGACGTGAACTATAAAATTGCCAAGGAATTTACCGATAAGATCAAGGAAAAAGCGTTGGGTACCGATAACGTACTCAAAAATGTAAATCCAGGTCAGTTGATGGTCAAAATCGTAATGGACGAATTGACCGAACTCATGGGCGGCCAATCTGTAGGTATTAATACCAAAGGTGCGCCTGCTGTTATTTTGGTGGCTGGCCTGCAAGGATCGGGTAAAACTACTTTTTCGGGTAAATTAGCCAAATACCTCAAGGAAAAACGCCAATTGAAGCCGCTTTTGGTCGCTTGTGACGTGTACCGCCCGGCTGCTATTGAACAATTGACGGTACTCGGTGATAGTATTGGTGTACCTGTATATAAAGAAGAAGAGAATAAAAACCCTATCGCTATTGCAAAAAATGCAGTGGCGTACGCCAAAGTACACGGCCAAAACATCGTTATCCTAGATACTGCTGGCCGCTTGGCCGTAGATGAGGCCATGATGGACGAGGTGGCAGCGATACACGGCACCGTAAAACCACAAGAAACACTATTCGTGGTGGATTCTATGACGGGTCAAGATGCCGTAAATACCGCAGAAACCTTTAATAATTACTTGAATTTTGATGGTGTGGTACTCACCAAACTCGACGGTGATACACGCGGTGGTGCAGCATTGACCATCAAATATACCGTTGGTAAGCCCATCAAATTTGTCTCCACAGGCGAAAAACTCGACGCTTTAGACGTGTTTTACCCCGACCGTATGGCGCAGCGTATCCTCGGCATGGGTGATATTGTTTCGTTGGTGGAAAAAGCACAAATGGACTTTGATGAGGACGAAGCCAAACGTGTAGAAAAACGCATCAAGCAAAATAAGTTCGATTTCAACGACTTTTTGACGCAAATGCAGCAAATCAAAAAAATGGGTGATTTAAAATCGCTCATGTCTATGATTCCTGGCGTTAGTAAAGCAATGAAGGATGTTGATATTGACGAAAAAGCATTGGTTCGGGTAGAAGCGATCATTCAAAGTATGACACCCGCCGAACGCGCCGATCCAGATTCCCTTAATTTGAGCCGCAAAAAACGTATCGCAAAAGGTTGTGGACAAACCATTGAGCAGATCAATATGTTTGTCAAAAACTTTAATGATATGCGCAAGTTCATGCACCAAATGGCCAATTCTCCAATGGGTAAATTTGGTATGCCGGGTATGGGAGGAATGCCAGGAATGGGTTTGCCCAAAGGCCGTCGATAGTCCATTGTTCATCTTTTATTAGTAACATCTTGAAAATCGCCGTTTTCCCAGGTTCGTTCGATCCTATTACTGTCGGCCATGTCGATTTGGTGCGTCGTGCATTACCGCTTTTTGATAAAATTATCGTAGCAGTGGGCGTTAATTCCACCAAAAAATACTTATTTCCATTAGAACAAAGGTTGGATTGGTTACGCGATGTTTTTGCCAAATACCCACAGGTACAAGTGGATCATTTCGAGAACTTAACAGCGGATTTTTGCCACCGAATAGGTGCAAGGTATTTGTTGCGCGGCCTGCGTAATGCCTCAGATTTTGATTACGAAAAAACGATTTCGCAGGTCAATCATATCCTTGGTGATGGAATAGAAACGGTTTTCTTGATTTCCCAACCCGAATTTTCACATATTTCCAGTACAATAGTAAGAGAAATTATTATTGGTGGCGCAGATGCACGACCGTTTTTGCCGCCGGAAGTGGTGATTGCTGCCAAATAGTTGATTTTGATTTAAAGAAAATATACAATAACATGCCCGACGCAATTTTTACCATACCACCACCTTACAACGAGCCAATTCTTAATTATGCTCCCGGTTCGCCCGAGAAACTATCTTTAAAAACAGCATTAGCCGATGCAAAAGCCACCCAGAAAGACATCCCGATGTACATTGGAGGCAAACATGTTTTTTCTGATGAAAAAGTATCTATGCATCCTCCGCATGAAAGGGCGCATACTTTGGGGGTGTACTCTAAAGGCAACGCCACACACGTATCCGCCGCTATTGAGGCCGCATTGGCTGCCAAACCCAAATGGGAAGCCATGGCTTGGGAAGAACGTGCCGCTATTTTCTTGCGCGCTGCCGACCTGCTCACAGGCCCATATCGCGCGCGCATGAGTGCCGCTACCATGCTTTGCCAAAGCAAAAATGCTTATCAGGCAGAAATAGATTGTATCTGCGAATTAGCAGATTTTTGGCGTTATAATGTGCATTTTATGCAAGAAATATACAAACAACAGCCTGTAAGTTCGCGCAATACATGGAACCGTACGGATTGGAGGCCATTGGAAGGTTTTATTTTCGCTTTAACGCCTTTCAATTTTACGGCTATTGCAGGTAATTTGCCCACCGCTCCGGCTATGTTGGGCAATGTGGCTGTTTGGAAACCTGCGGAATCGCAAATTTATTCGGCTGCTCTAATCATGGACATTTTGGAGGAGGCCGGATTGCCAGCGGGTGTCATCAATTTGGTTTATGTAGATGGCCCAACGGTAGGCGATATTGTATTAAAACATCCTGAATTTGCGGGGCTGCACTTTACGGGTAGTACAGGGGTTTTCCAAAAACTATGGGGTACTATTGGCAATAATATCGCTAATTACAAGTCATATCCTCGTATTGTGGGCGAAACAGGAGGTAAGGATTTTGTAGTAGCACACAGTACCGCCGATCCCAAAATGGTAGCCGTAGCCCTAGGGCGTGGCGCATTTGAATACCAAGGACAAAAGTGCTCCGCAGCCTCCCGTGCTTACATATCAAAAAGTATTTGGCCAGAAGTAGAGCGGTATCTCTTGGCCGATCTGAAAGAGATGAAAATGGGTAGCACCGAAGATTTTACCAATTTTATCAATGCTGTGATCGACGAACGCGCCTTTAATAAAATTAGTGCTTATATTGATGCTGCAAAACAATCGGATAAAGTAAGTATTATTGCTGGAGGCGGATATGACAAGTCAAAAGGTTATTTTATAGAACCAACCGTGCTCGTCACCAACGACCCCACTTATACCACCATGTGCGAGGAAATCTTTGGGCCTGTGCTTACCATATACGTCTATGATGACCAAGATTTTGAAGCGACATTGGACTTAGTAGATCGCACTTCCCCGTACGCGCTCACAGGTGCGTTCATCGCGCGCGATCGCGAGGTTATTGCTATGGCAAATGACCGTTTGCGGCATTCCGCAGGTAATTACTATATTAATGATAAACCCACAGGTGCTGTTGTGGGCCAACAACCTTTTGGTGGAGGCCGCGCTTCTGGTACAAATGATAAGGCGGGATCAATGATTAACCTTTACCGCTGGTTGTCGCCACGGACAATGAAGGAAAATTTGGTGCCACCTACTGACTTTAAATATCCGTTTTTAGGGGCGGAGTAGTATTAGAGGTGATGTAACTTTATTTTTGCCAATGCACTCCACCTAAGTGAGCATTTATCGAATATTGGGATATTGTCGGGGCGACAACCCCCAGCCCCGACAATTTAGATTTACTCCCTTTGAGCCAACTTTGAAATTTCGTTGGTTAGCATTGTATGGGATATTTGATATAATAAAACCATCAATTTTAACTAATTGTCGGGGCTGGGGGGTATCGCCCCGACAATAGTCCAAGATAGTACCACCCGCGAACTTGAAGATCCCAATAATGTCAAAACTTAGTCGCAAAAAACACCTCAATTTCATCACTACCCTCCATTATAAGCCGCCACTAACGCCCTTAAAAACTCAATTAATTCCCTAGATTTGAGTCCTCTGGTATCATCTTTGCTCCTTACTACCAGTTGTTTTTTCCATTTACCACCGGTTTCATTCCTGAAAAACACGTAATTATTATCTGCGTCAAATACGTAATTGGCCAGTTGGGTATAAGGTATATAGGTAATATCCTTTTGGATCTGGCGTGTACGATTAAGCGAGGTAATATCGCCATAAAAGCCATTTGGGGTAAACAACAGATAATCTTTAGCATTAATTTTGAGTACAGCCAATACATCGGCTTCATTGGTCACCTTGTATTTACTTAATAAATCGCGGTAAAAATCGATACCTGCTGTGCTGGTGCTGCCCGGTTCAAATACTTTATTTCTAAAATCGGCTGCTGATAAAAAGCCGCCATTACAGTAGAGATACGCCAAACCATCTTTACAACCAAGGTTATATTTTTTATTAGATTGGATACACAATTCAGTGATTTTTGTGGCCATTGCCTTTCCTTTTTCTGGGCAACCACCCGATGCTGTAGCACCAGCAATGGTTGGACATTGGTCTATTTCGTCGGGGACACCGTCATTATCTTGATCGGCAGATTTGGTAGGTTTTTCACTTTTTAACCACGTTGTGAGGTTAATATCTTTACCCATTGTGAGCCTTGAATATACTTTTTGCGGACTACTTCCCGTGTTTTTAGTCATTATGCGCACCGATTCTTTTAGGTAATTATCCAATTCGGATACGCTCAAAAAGCCATCTTGATCCGCATCGGGCAGGTAGGTGTCTTTTCCTTCTTGTACCGCTTTATTTTCAAAAGCCCATAACACCGCTTGTGCAAAATAGCCATGTCCGCAGGATTTACACTCCCATGATTTTTGATCGGTACCGCTAGAACCAAAGATCAAATAAGGCTTATCGGAACCAGAAAGCGCGTCCACAAGATCTTTGGTTGCTTTATCCACTTTAGATCGGTGCGTATCTACCTCAATATCTTTTCCGGGTAAGCCCTTGGCAAAGGAACCGGAATGGCAGGCATCGAGGAACAGCAAATAACCACACCCCAATGCATCGAGGCTGGTAAGTATTTCTTCTTTGGAAATGGTGGAACGATACAGGTTATTATCGTAATCGTAAGGTACTAAACGGCCTTCAATGCCATGTCCCGAAAATACAAAAACAAAATAATCATCCGAGGTAACCTTTTTTTGGAATCCAGCAATAGCATTGACAATATCCGTTGCTTTTGCTTGCGCATCGACCAGCACTTTTACCTCCTTTACATTCCAAAGCGCGGTTTGCTTACGAAACATGGCTGCAATATCTTTTGCATCATCGGCAGCATAGTTGAGGTTGAGGGAAGCGTCTTTATATTTTTCAATGCCGATGGAAAGGACAAAAAGTTCGGGCTTTTTTTGGGCAAAAACTACAGGGATAGTGAAAAAAATTATAAAAAGTGTAATTATGTGCTTTTTTGAAATCATATATTATTGGATAAAATAAAAATAGAGTTGAAGTTTTTAGCACCTAGTAAAAAACGAACATAAGGCCCATTTTCTTTGTACTAAAAACTTCAACTCTATCTATTATACTTATTTCGTAAGTCGTTGAATATTTGCTTATTATGGCTTAACAACAACCAGTTTTTTAGTGGTAATTACCTTTCCTTTTGAATCCGAAAAACTATAAAGATAAGTACCTTTTCTAAAGGTATCTAAGTCAATACGGAGGTTTTTAGTACCTGTCAAGCGGTAAGTTTTATCCCAAACAGGATTACCAATCAGGCTAAAAATTTTCAAATTATAATTATCGTCGGGGAGGTTGAAGTAATCAAAACGCACCCAATCAACAGCCGGATTTGGATAAGCAGAAACATTGGGCGAACCAGGAGCGAGACCAAAACTTGGTTCATTAGAAGAAACAACCTCAGCAGTTTTGTAACGAATACCTGTTACCTCCGATTTATCATTGCTCAAAGTAAGCACAGCCACTTCTTCTTTTACGTTATTGGCATAAAAGCGGTGTGTAATGGTGGTATCAACGCCGATAAAACCGCCAATTCCGCCGCCACCGCCGCCGCCGCCAATAATGCTTGCAAGATCAGTCCAACCAATAAATGGTAATTTAATGTCCAAACCCGTGGTCGTATATTCATTGCGTTCTACACGCAACACATCAAAGGGTTGCGCAAAACCGGGGAGCGTCACTTTTCCAAAGGCGTTAGTGATTTCGGTACGATCTGTACTGATTTTTACCCGAATTGAATCCAGCGAGAACGGTAATCCGCTAAACAATGAATCTGGCAATTGATCTGTACCAAAAGGCAAGGAAAGATCAGTAGAGGTACTGCCAAAATCAAAAAGATTCAATGGTGCTTTGCGCTCAGTGACAAAAGGGTCAAAACGAGCAATAATATTAAGCCCAAAATTGCCAGGATCTGCACCAGCATAGCCCATTGCCTGTACTAATGTATTGGTTTTATTATAATAGGTTTCGCCCTGTGTACCTGTTATCATAATATCGGCACCGGGGAAATCGGCAAAATGAACACCAGTAGATGCATTCAAATAAACCGTTGTGGCATAATTGTCGGCGCTTACATTGGACAAATCCCAATTAAAGGGGCCATTATTGCCGGTGATAAGGCTATTAAAGCCCGCATCAGGCTGTTGGACGATAGCAGAGCGAAGTGTGTCGCCCGCTGCCGGGAAATAAGAGCTAGTGATCGTCGGCTGGGCAGTAGCGCTGATGCAAATGAAAGATAGTGCTGCAAGTAGCATCTGTTTCATGGAAAATTAATGTGTTAAAAAAGCGGTTTGATTTGGATTAAAATAAAAATGTACGACCTTTCTTTGTTTTTAAAATAGTATTCATAACAGAACAATATCCCCAAACCTTTGAAATGTCGCTCCAAAGGTAACGATTTTCATGGAATATTTAAAAGATAAATTCTTATTTGGTAATATTATGTCTTTATTCGTTCCTTTGAGGCTTACACTAACGTATTTTTAAATGGATTTTGGTGCACTTTGTCTTATCCCCCCCTTGGTTGTCATCGTTTTGGCGGTTGCTTTTCGAAGAGCCTTTGAACCGTTATTGGTGGGTTGTTTGGTTGGTTTTTTGATTATCAATTTTAAAGAATTTCCCAATAATTTTATTACCGCCCTTACCGATACCCTCAAACATGCCGATATGGTATGGGTCATTTTAGTTTGTGGGTTTTACGGCTCTTTGATCCACTTGATTATTGAATCCGGAGGGGTATTTGCATTTGGCAATTTGGTTTTGAAAAGGGTGAAATCGCGTCAAAGTGCTTTGGTCATGTCTTGGTTTATGGGTTTATTTGTATTTATTGATGATTATATGAGCGCCTTGGCCACGGGTGTTACGATGCGCAAAATAACCGATCAGTTTAATATTTCCCGCGAAATGCTGGCCTATATGGTGAATGCGATGGCTGCACCCGTTTGTGTATTGATTCCGATGAGCACTTGGTCTATTTATGTGGGCAAGTTATTAGAAGACAATAAAGTAGTGGGTCAAAATGGCGGTTTCGATGGTTTTTTAGCCACTATTCCTTATATGTTTTACCCTTG
>JAAFHO010000125.1 GCA_013297575.1 Chitinophagales bacterium | reverse complement strand
ACTTCGAATTTACAAAGATTTACGTGCAACATAATTAGCCCCAAAAGCACCTTTCATAAAATTATAAATGATATTATAATAAGTATTTAACAAATGAATACCAAAGTTTATTTAGTCATATTCGTTGCAATTTTTTTAAGATGTAACCATCAGAAGGATGAAATATTATTTCCAATTTATGAAAACAACAGAATTGGTTTTATCAATAACAAAGGTCGGTTAGTCATTGAACCAAAATTTAGGAGTGCAGGTAATTTTTCAGAGGGGTTAGCCGCTGCTCGCGTTAATGGAAATTACGGGTTTATAGATAAAACAGGTCAATTTATTATCGAACCTAAATTTGAATTTGCGACCGATTTCAAAGAGGGATATGCAATTGTTTATAATGGAAGCAAACCTTCTTTTGTCGATAAAAAAGGAAGCGTGCCTTTTATTACAAATTTTAACAGATTAGAACCTTTTGAAAACGGGCGATCATTGGTTACTACATTGTCTGAAAAGATGGGTATGATAGATAAACAAGGAAAATTAGTGATTGATACGATATATGCTAGAGTTGAAAGATTTGAAAGTCATTTATTCTATGTTAAAAATATTAGAAAAAATGAGGAAGAAGAAGTGGGGTTAATGGATAGTTTAGGTCGTTTTGTAGTGCCTTTTGGCAAATTTCAGCAGATTGGCTTATTTAATGAAGGTTTTGCAAAAGTGGTGACTTCTCCTAAAAAAGGAGACCGTACTGGCGAAAGTGGACAAACTGGTTTTATTAATGCTGACGGTAATATTCTTTTTTTAAGGCAGGATAACCTCAAAGAAGGTTGTATTTTTGGGGATATGTATAATGGTGTTGCAGAGATAAAATTTTATAAATATTGGATACCAGAAGAAGAGGGGATTGAGTATTCATCAGAAAAAGAATACGAAGGTTTTGTCAATATAAATGGATCCGTGGTTTTTAAGGATACTTCTATTACAAGGGTAACTAATTTTTCAAATGGAAGAGCATTTATAATGGATAAATCTTTAGAATTTTATTTGATTGATCAAAATTTTCAGAAAGTAACAGCGCAAAAATTTGAAGATGTTACAACGGGTTTTGATAAAGGCTTTGCCTTTGTAAAGGTTTCTGGTTATGATGACTATGGGTTGATTGATACAAGTGGAAATTTTGTATTTCAACCTCAATTTCGCATAACCCATAATTCTGGCATATTAGGTGATTATTTTTTTTTCGGTATAGATAGTCCAACTGAAAAAAATAAGTATAGAATCTTATATGGCATAGCAAACGTGTCGGGAAAAATAATGGTACAACCACTTTTTGAATACTTCGATCCTAATGGGTTTGTTGATGGACTATTGAAAGTGATGATTGACGGTAAATTGAGTTATATCAATCGAAAGGGGGTAATCATTTGGCAGGAACAAAAAAATAAGTCTATTGAGGATTTCAATATTACATACAAGAAAGATGGTCATTTTCATGCCCTTTCAGTGCTTAACACAAATGATTATTATCGCTTCGATTCCGCCTATAGTGTGCCAAAACCTATCACATCCGAACTGGATTTCCCTGAAAATAAATTGGCTATAGTGCTAGATATTAATGATGTGGGATTGTATGACAATAAGTGGAATGGATATAAACTGTGTATTTCTAATTTAAGCAATAAGCCTGTCAGTTTTCAAGCACAAGACAATCGCCTAAATATGAAGATACAAGCGCGAAATATAAAAGGCGATTGGCAAGATATAGAAAGTTTGCCGAATAGTTGGTGTGGTGTTAGTTATCACACACTTACACTAAAAAATGCATACTATTGGGATTTTATGATTCCTAAATATAATGGTGATTTTGCTACAAGACTAAGGGTTCAACTTGAATATAATAACTCAGATTCAAGTGATGAACCTGAAAAAGAGGTTTATACAAAACCAATAACAATATACAGTAGGGAGTTTGACGGTGGTGTAAATTTATCACAATTTTGGAGGGGGCAAACACCTGCGCCGAATGGGATTTTAGATACCTATAGCCAATAGACCCCTATTTCCCGTCCCGCTTAAACACCAATTTTATCCCCGATTCCACCGATTCCACCACAAATAACTTTTGTGCCAAACTCACCACGCGGTAATGGAGTGTTTTATCGCCCAATTGGATCAACAGTTTTTGGGTGCGGTGCTCGTGCAGCCATTTGCCACGAGCCGTTTTGCCGCCCATGCGAAGGGTAAAACTAGATGGTTTTGCAAAAGTCCAAACTTGCTCCTTTGCACCCTCTTTGATTTTGTCTAGGGCGTAACCTGACATCTGTTGGTGCTGAATCGAACTAAGTTTCCAGACACCCGTAAAAGGAATCGTATCCAAATTAATGGCGGGTGGTATCAAACTAGCCTCCAATTGGGTGGCTGCTTTCATAAACTCAAGCCGCTTGAACTCATAATGGATACCGTTTTCGATATTGACCAATGCCATCGAATCGTTGGTATGGTACTGAATATCGTAGAAATTATTGTAATTACCCGTAATGGTCAATTGTTGTTGGTCTTTGTCCCAGCGGTAATTGGCCACAATTTCCTCTCCAAGATTGCTTTTGCGCTTAAATTCCTCCTTAAATTGTCCATTGCCATTAAATGTCCAGTGCGCACCAAATTCCAACAACATCATAGCGTTGGTGGCATCGGGGTTGATGGATGAGTTACAGGTGGTACCGGTTACTTCCCATTTGCCCACAATGTCCAATGGACGTGGAGGCTGTGGCGGCGGCGTGGGTGAAGAACACGCCACGACGTAAAGCAGCAGCGTGAAAGTGAATATTTTTTTCATCATTAACGCAAAGATAGCAATACATGAAATATTTGACTAGAAAAGGCACGAAAACTACTTATTTTTCGTTACAATAGTACCTCTAATTCAGGTGTATTAGACTTTATACGGAATTAGTTTTGTATGCTGAGCATGGTTAATTTCCGCCAAATATTCGTTAAGTTTTTCGCCGGAAACACCCCATTTCAACTGCAAAATTTGCCTTGATTTGACAAGAAAATTCCTCATTTCAACATTACGCCCCTAATTCCGTTTAATGTCTATTATTCAATTAAAGCTAAGATTCAGCAATAGATTGACTTATTCGTCTAAACAATCGAATATTTCCTACTACAAAATGTTATCTTTGCCGCCCCAAGTATTTTATTTGAATAATTTTTTTCATATTTTCGTACATGAGTGATATTAATCCACAAGAACAGGCTAAAATACCGGAGTTGCCACGCCCCGGCAAGCTCCTGCTTATTCTTGGTGTACTGCTCAAAATATGGCGAAGAATTGAGAATATTGCCTTTGTATTGGTGCTTTTGCTGATTGCTCTTTATTTTGTATTGCAATCTGCTTGGGTGCAAAACTGGCTAATAACAAAGGTTTCTTCCTATCTTTCTGAAGAATTAAATACAACAGTGCGGGTAGGGCATGTGGATATTGCTTTTTTTGATAAACTGGCTTTAGAACAGGTCTATATTCAAGATTTAAATGGAGATACGTTACTGTATGCGGGTCAGTTGACAGCGGGTGTACACGACAATTTTTTCACAGCACTTTATAACAAACTAGAATTTACAGAAATTAGCCTCAATAATGCTCGGTGTTATTTGAAGCGTAATGACGGTGAACGTTCGTTCAACTACGAGTTCCTGCTGGAGTATTTTTCTGGTTCAAAAGATAATAAACCGAAGAAAAAGAAAACGCCATTTAGTGTCAAAGTCCGCAATTTTAGGATCAATGATGTTGTTTTTATTCAAGATAATAAGACCAATGGCAAAAAAATAGCCGTATGGGTGCCAAAAGCACTGGTACAAATCAATAATTTGGATATACCGTCCAAACGTGCTGATATTGAATTGGTGGAAGTTTCGGGGCTGCGCTTTGATTACCAAGAAAACGAACCCAAACCTTTTTTGCAGGCGGAAGAAATTGCGCCTGTTGTAAAAGATACTGCGCAAAATAAACTCCCCTCCGAACCATTTTTATTCCAAATCAACCGCATAAAATTAGAAGGTAGTGTGCTGGCGTTTGATCGTTTTCGGACTTCTGCGGCGAAAACTACACCGGATAACATCATCGACTTTAATCACTTGTTGATTCATGGAATTGCGTTGGATGCGGATAGTATCAGGTTCAATTCTGATTTGATGTTTAATGGCCGATTACAACATTTTGCAGCAGCAGAGCAATCGGGTTTTGCCATTCAGCATTTCGGCGCCAATAGGGTAGTGGTCGATACCAATATGATGGGCTTATTTGGGATGGAACTCAATACGGAACATACCCATTTGAGCGATACTATTTTGTTCAAATACAAGCGTTTTAATGATTTTAAGCGGTTCAATAACGATGTTTACCTCGAAGCGCACTTAAAAAAGGGATCTGTTATTCATCCCTACGATTTTGCCTATTTCCAGCAATCTATTGCCGAAAATTCGACTTTAAAAAAGAATCAAGACCTTGATATCGATCTGTCAGGTACGATCAAAGGTAAAATTAACCGATTGGATGGCCGAGGTATTGAACTCAAAGTAGGTAAAAATACCTTTATGGCTTTCGATTTTGACGGTGATGACCTCACCAAAGGCAAGGACGTAATGCGCCTCGAATTTGATTTCAAACGGATGCAGGTGGATATGGAAACGGTTCGGAAATTTGTTCCATCGGGCAAAATTCCGGCAGAAGTAGCAAGATTGGGTAGTGTATCATACGTTGGTATTTATAACCTGTTTTTTGGTACCAATCATGTATTGCAAGGAAAATTAAAAACTAATTTGGGGTCGGGTGACTTGGATATGAACCTAGATTTGTCGGGCGGACGAGAAAAGGCGACTTATTCCGGCAAATTAAATATGCACCAATTTGATTTGAGTGCGCTCACAGGGAATAAATCATTGGGTAAAACTTCTTTCAATATTAGTATTTTGAAAGGTTCTAAAGGTTTGACCAAAAACAGTATGAAAGCCAATATCATTGGGCGGGTTGATACATTTACCTACAATGGATATAATTATAAGTCATTGGTAATCAATGGAACCGTTAGCGAATCTTTATTTGAGGGGACAATGGGTATCACCGATCCGAATATAGATTTTGACTTTGATGGTAAAGTAAATTTGAGGGATACTACCCCGATTTATGTCTTCAAGGCGCGATTGAGAAGGTTAGATTTGGGTAAACTTAATTTTACAAAAGAAGACCTGGTGGTGTCGGCACTACTCGATAATGTAAGGCTAACCGGTGCTAATATTGCCGATTTGGGTGGTGTTGCTACGGTTTCCAATATCAAAATTGTACAAAAAACTGGGGATAAAACCTACGAACATTTAATCGATTCGATTCGCTTTGAGTCTAATTTCCAAACACAAACATTCCGACATTTTGCGCTCCGCTCCGATTTTTTAGCGGCTAGTATTGATGGCAATTTTACGTTGAGCAAAGTACCGCAGCGGTTTTTGCAATTGCTCAGCCATTATTATCCTAAATTGGCCAGTCACCTCAAATTACCCGCCTACGATTCTACAGAAAACCTAGATTTATACCGTTTCGGGTTATATATCAATAATACCAAAAACCTCACCAAACTATTTGATAGTCAATTGGATACGGTTAAAAATGTTTCTATTGGCGGGCAAGTTGATGGCCGAAATGGTATTACTGAAATGTATGCGCACGTTCCTATTATCAATTATGGTGGCCGTGAATTTAAAAATATTGTTTTCAATTGGAGAAGCGAACGCAATAAGGCATTCCTCAAAATGAGCTTGCCTCAAATAAAACTTTCTAAAAAATATACCATCAACGGTATCAATATCACCGCAAAAATAAAAGATGATGTTGCCAATTTGGAACTGGTCAGTAATGACCTCACGAATGGTGTAAAAAGCGTTAACCTCAAAGGGGAAATGAGTGTCGCCGACTCGCTCTGGCAGGTAAAAATTATCGATTCTAAATTTGACCTTTTTGGGTTGAAATGGGCCATTGAAAAAGATAATTATATCCGATTTGGGCCCAAATACGTCGATATTAAAAACCTCGAACTCTCCAATGGCCTTCGGCGTATCATCCTGGAAGGCCGGAACAATGGCAAAGGGCTTAACCTCATTTTGTCCAATTTTGACCTTAGTTTCGTCAATGAAGTAGTGCCAACACGTGGCCTCACCTACCGCGGCAATCTCTCGGATTTTGGTCTTACCATTGATAATATATTTACGATGGAAGGCATCGAATTGGGCGTTGCAACGGATACTGTTTTTGTAAATAACCAACCGTATGGCCGTATTGACGGAACGGGTAGTCTAGCCGATCTGAATCATCCTTTTGAGTGGAATGTATCCTCGCACGACCCCGGTTTTAACTTGAACACGACTGGCGCATGGCTGTTTAGCGGCACTACGCCACAGGCTTCTAAGTACGCACCTAAGTTGCTTAATGTCAATGATTTATACTCAAAAATATCTGCTTCAAAATTCCCAATGAGTATCATTAAGCAGTTTATTTCGGGGATTTCAAAAGTAGAAGGACAGTTTGATTTAGAAACCGTCGTGGATGCAAAAATTAAAGGAAAATCGACCGAAATTGGTTTGGATGGCTATGGTATTATTCGGGAAGGCGGGTTTGTAATGGACTATTTGAACACCCCGTTTTATATTAAAAATCAAAAAGTACTGCTTACCGATAATCAAATTTGGGCAGATGGCGATACCATTTACGATGCCACTAAAAAGAATATGGCCTTTATTAAAGGAGGGTTAAGACATAATTTATTTAAGCAATGGAAAATTGAATGTGAAGTACGGTCGCCAAATACCAATTTTGTTTTGTTGGATACCAAAAAAATCAATAACCCAACTTATTACGGGAAAGGTGTGGGCAAATTTGTGGCTACTTTTGGCGGTACATTTTCAAAAACCGATATTAAAGTGGATGCTACAACGGGCTTGGGTTCAAAGTTAAGTATTCCTATTACCACCGAATCGGAATCGAAAGAGGCTAATTTTATCAAATTTAAATCAAAAGTCAAGGATAATTTGCCCAATACGCCTACGCCCATCTTAAAACAAAGTAAATTCTCGGCCAGTGAATTGAAAGGGCTCAACGTTGAGATGAACCTAACGCTAACCGAACAAGCCGAAATTCAGATCATTTTTGACGAGGCTGCTGGTGATATTATTACGGGTTGGGGCAATGGCGATATTTCTATCCTGATGGATCGCGATGGCGAATTTAAAATGTATGGCAATTATACTTTTGATCACGGTGAATATTTGTTTACGCTACTGGCTGTAAACAAACCATTTAAAATGAAAAAAGGTGGTACACTGGCTTGGTATGGAGATCCATACGAGGCACAAATAGATATTACCTCCACTTATCGGGAAAACACACCTTTAACCAACTTATTACAGGACGAGTTGGCTATTTTGGGAGCCGATAATAGTTTGTCACAATTGGCCAATAATTCCACCCCAGTAGATGTAATCATGCGCCTAACGGATGATTTGTTCAAACCTACGATCACTTTCGATTTTGATTTTCCCAATATTTCGCCGCAGTTAAAATCGTATGTGGACAACAAAAAGCGCATTTTAGACCAAGACATAAACGAGGTTAGCCGACAGGTTTTTGGCCTGCTGCTGTTTGGGATATTCCTACCGCCAGATTCGTTTTTGCCTCAGAGTAATGAGGCTAAATTCAGTACGCTAACGCAGTTTGTCGGTAGCCAATTATCAAGATATGTCTCTGGTTTGGCCGCTGAGTTATTAGGTGGTTCGGTCTCCAATCTGGATATTAATATTGATTATCAAAACAATAGCGTTTTTGGACCTAATGGGGCAGGAGCATCAGAAGCACGTGATTTGTTGGTGCGCATGCGCAGTTCGTTCGCCGATGATCGAATCACGATTCAAGTGGGTTCTCAGTTTGGTTTAGGTACTAGTTCAAGCACCCCTTATGCGAATAACAGCGGTTTTCAGGGCGAAGACGTGGCCATTGAGTTCCAACCATTGAACAACCGTAAATGGAAATTACGTGTTTATCAACGGTGGGAACCCAATAGCAATAGCCTTGAAAGCGACTTCCGTAATAGCGTAGGTGTGGGTATTACGTTTTCTAAGGATTTCGATAATTACAATGATATGATGAAAGGGATTCGAAAATGGCGCGAAAAACGAAAAAAATAATAAAAGGACACTATTCTCCCATTGTCACGCCCAACATTTTGTGATAAACCTCATCTACCGGTTCCCAAAGTTCGATTTTGTTGCCCTCTGGATCAAGGATATGCACAAATTTTCCGTACTCATAAGTTTCTATTTCATCTACTATTGTTACGCCTTCCTCTTTTAAGGCAACCACCAAGGCCTCCAAATCGGCTACGCGATAATTGACCATAAATTCCTGCTCCGAAGGCGCAAAATAGGTGGTAGTATCCTTCATAGGACTCCAGGCCGTGTAGCCTTTTTCCGAAGGCGCGCTTGCTTTTCGCCACTCAAAAGTAGTGCCGTATTGATCGGTCTGAAAGCCAAGATGGGTTTCGTACCAAGCGCGCATATTATTAGGATCTTTGCATTTGAATAAAATGCCACCCAAACCAGTTACTCTTTTCATGTTTTTAGTTAATTTAAATTTTTAGACTTTACTAAGTACTTGATTGCCAATTTTTAATAAATTTAATTTGGTATAATACAGCAATTTTCCATTTGACATGCACCCTGTTGTTTAATGGGAGAACGGATGAAACGGATTTAACGGATTTAACGGATTAGAGCGGATTGGTTCGAAGTAATCCGTTTAAATCCGGGTGATCCGTTTCATCCGTTTTGCTATCCTGTCTTAGTTTTGATCCATAAGGGAAATTGCTGGGTAAAATATTACTTTTTCTTTAAAATGAATGCCGAAATCAAACTCATCAATAAAGCCACTGGCAACGGTTCTATAAACGTAAAAGCAACCCTGTAGAGCGGATTTTTATACATTTCCTGCGCATCGGCCATTTGTATCCGAGCCTGTTCAATATCCACTTCTGGTTTGCCAGCGGCTTTCATTTTATCCAAGGAGTAAGCAATATATTGTTCCATAAAATCGGGGAGAACAAACTCGTATATCAAGAGCCAAGTCACCACATAACAAGCACAAGAAATAAGGGCAATCAAGCCACCTACTTTGAATGCTTCACCAAAAGAAATAACGCCATTGCGGTCTCGGTCGCGGAAAAGCCGCACGCCCAAATACACAAAAACCATGCTGAGGATCATCCCAGCATAGCCATATAATGCACCGTTGTCGGAAATACCGTTTTGCTTAATACTATAAGTGGTAATGGCCATTAACAAGGCCGAAACGGCACCCGAATAAAGTCCATAGTTGAGAATAATTTTTTTCATAATTAGATAGTGTATTGATGTGAAAAGTGGCCACAAATGACGCAATTAATCGGTTTCCAGCACTCATACTTTTGGGTGATATTGCCAATCATGCAGGTTTTCATACTTTAGTACGAGCAATTACGCGATTAATTCCAGCGCTTTTGCCTTTTGAATTGCTTGGGTACGCCGTTGTACATCTAATTTGGAGAACACATTGGAAGTATGCGTTTTTACGGTATTGAGGGAAATAAAAAGGGCATCGGCAATTTGTTGGTTACTCAATCCATCGGCCATCAATTGCAATACTTCCAGTTCACGTTGGGAAATATTAAAGGCTAATATTGATTTTTCGTTGCTGCTAAATGCGGGTGAAACCTGTTGGGTTGGCTCTAAATCTGGTGCTGCTTTTTTTTGAAATTTTCGGGTAAGCACCACGCCAGCCCATATCCCAGCGGCACAACAAATGGCCGCAACCACGCCAGTATAAATCGATTCTGCGTGCTGTAAGAACAACAAGCGGTACTGAATATATTGGAGCAGTAAAAATAAAGCACCCAAAATAAGACCGTATAATACGATTTGTCGCATAACTTAATTAGGATAAAAGGCGCACAAAAGTGCGGAAATTATCTGGATTGAATAGGCATAATACGGAATTAGTTTTGTCTGCTGAGCATGGTTAGTTTTCACCAAATTTTCGTTAAACTTGTCGCCCAAAACATCCTATTTCCAGTTTTGATGTCAACAAGGACTTTTATGGAGGGCTTAATCCCAAAAAACAGTTGGACAGTTCAACTGTTTTACTATATTTGCGGTATAATTTTTTATGAACTTTGTGATAATTGAATGTACTCAAAAACGCTATTTACTGGCTTATTACTCTGTTTGGGTGTTATTTCTGCTGGTTTTTTGACCCAAAAACCAGCAACTGTTGTTACGGAAGCGCAATTGACCATCCAATTGCGTTGGACAAAAACGATACCCAACGAAGAATGGAAACACATGCGAAAAGGGTTGATTTGGGGTATGTCGCATTTGGGCGCGCAGTTGCAAGCGGGTTCATTTGATAGCGCGGTACAAATGGTAGAACCGAATGTGTTTTCGCTCAATTTGATGGCATTAGGGTTTCCTGTTTCGGCGCACCAGCCTTTAGCGGGCATATTAGATTCTTTGAAAAAGACGGACGAGTACCAGCGTTTTCGAGGTATAGACCTCGGACGTTTTATGGTATTGACGGTTCATTCGCCAGCGCATTACTATCGTATAACAGGTGCTGAGGAAAACCTCAAAACCTTCCAGCGTAAATATAAATTTAAAAAAAATGAACGATCTTTTGCGGTTGTTCATTCGAGCGTAGCAATCGGGAATCGGCTTATTCACTATGTTCCGAGTAAAAACCCACTCGAAATGGCCTTTTTAGCCGAAGAAGGCACCGGTGATTTGGAACGAGGCAATTTTATAAGGAAAGAGACGGAAGTAATAGCCGTTATGCCAAATGGCCAATTTCGCTTTGCGATCTATAACGAAGATGGGCATCTGATCTCCGCTACCAGTGCTGACTTGGGTATTGCAGGCAAGCCCGGCAATTGTATGTGGTGCCATGAATCCTCTACCAATATTTTACGCGAATTCACGCCTGAGGTAAAGGGGTACGTCACTAAGGAGACTTTTGTCAACGATATGTCTTTGCTCCAATCCGACATCGAGGCTTGGCGCAACCAATTTAAACTCGACTTGGATTATCGGG
>JAAFHO010000124.1 GCA_013297575.1 Chitinophagales bacterium | reverse complement strand
CAACAGCATCGGGTTTGTAAGTGCTTCCGATGGACTAGTCACCACCATCCCCAACGGCGGCAATATTACCCTTATCGCCAATAGCATGAGCATCGGCGCACTTGGCGTGTCCACACCACTAGGCAACAGCGTCACCCTGCGCCCCTACACCAACGGCGTGCAGATTGACCTAGGAGAGATCACCGACCCCACCAGCGGCCCCCTCGGGCTAAGCGATGAAGAACTCGACAACATCAGCACCGGCACACTATATATTGGCAACACCAGTACAGGAAATATCACGGTGAGCGCAGACATCACCCGCCCCGCTAGCACAGTCATCAACTTGACCACTGGCGGTGCAGTCAATTTCAACGCCTCCGCCCTCAACTCAGCGGGCGGCAACGTCAACATCAGCGCGGCGGGCGGTGTAAACCCAACCGTGGTCGGTACCGATATCAACGCGGGAAACCTCACTTTTACCAATGGGACTAATTTAAGGATCCTCGTCAATGGTGCTACACCTGGCAACGGCACGGCAGCGACCTATACCCAATTGACGGTACTCGGCACCGTAAACCTTACAGGTGTTGGCCTCGTGCGGAGCGGTAGTTACGCCGTTGCTTCTTGCCAAACCTATACCATTGTGGACAACGACGGCACGGATGCCATCATCGGTACTTTCACGGGTCTCGCAGAAGGTGCAACGACCAATTTACTTGGCATACCTGCCATGATTAGTTACGTTGGCGGAACAGGCAATGACGTAACCCTCACCACCTTAGGTGTGGACAACCTGCCACCCACCATCACCTGTCCTGCCAACCTGACCGTGGGAACAGCACCCAACCGCTGCGATGCCAATGTGACCTATCCAACACCAGCGGCCTCCGACAACTGTGGCCTTGCGCCTGGCTCACCAAGCCTGCAAAGCGGCCCAGCCAGCGGTGGACTTTTCCTAAAGGGGCAAACTACCGTTGTGTGGCGCGCCACCGACCTAACAGGCCTCACTCGAACTTGCTCTTTCCGAGTAACCGTAAAAGACACCGAAGCACCCACTTTAATTTGTCCTGCTGTCGTGAATGTGAACACAACGCCAAACTTGTGCAGCGCTGTGGCTACTTATACTAACCCAACTTTCACGGACAACTGCGCGCCTGCAATGGGTACATCAACACGCATCAGTGGATTGGTGAGCGGATCTACTTTCCCAGTAGGCAATAGCAATGTCGTATTCCAAGCCACCGATGCTGCTGGCAATACACGCCGTTGTACGATGGTCGTAACGGTGACAGATAACCAACCACCAGCTTTGATTTGTCCACAGCCGATTGTAGTAACAGGTAGTGGTACACCTTGCACGAGTACGGCATTTTTTGCTAATGCTACAGCCACGGACAACTGTGCGGGTTCGTTAACAACGTTTTTGCTCACTGGTTTGGCGAGTGGTTCCGTATTTCCTGCGGGTATTACCACCAATACTTTTAGGGCTGTAGCACCTAATGGGCAAAGCGCAGAGTGTTCTTTCACTGTCACAGTAAATTGTGGCGGCAGTATGAGCAATGCAGGATTGGACGATCGGGACAAGGATTTGGAAGTACTGCAAACGATGACCCATAAAACAAGTCTGGGCTTGACCATTGCGCCAAATCCTGCTATGTCTTTTGTAACGATGGGTATAGAGGGCGTAGATGCAAACGGCGGTACTTTGCTGGTATTTGACCAGATAGGCAGGTTGGTACAGCAGCAAGCGATTGCCAGTGACCAGCGTACAACTACGCTACAAGTTGCGGAATTTGCACCGGGATTGTATCGAATTATGTTAAGAACGGACGATGGAATGGTGACGAAGACCTTGGTTGTGGTCAAAGAATAATATTATTTTTGATTGATTTTTTAGGAGGGTTGTATAACGTATATTTTAGGCGTTATGCAACCCTTTTTTTTACGTGATATTTTTTTTAAAAAATTCTTCCTGCCGTTGAGATTGTTTTGGAGCACTCGTCTAACCTGCAAATGCTTTTATAAAAGGTATTTATTTTTCAACTCAACGCTATCACTTTTAATAACATTTTAATTAAAAAAACATTTATTATGAAAAACATTTGTCAAAAAACTTCTATTCAGCGCGTAGTAATGGCTTTTTTGCTGCTTTTTTTCACAACGTTCACCATCATGGCGCAAATGCCTTGGCCTAAAACCGATCCCAATAATATTGCCCTTTATAAACCGGCCAGACAGAGCAGTACTTTTGAAGCAGGACATGCCAATCGGGCATTAGATGGCAACACCAGCGGAGATTGGTGGAAACGCACCGTAACACATACCAATGAAACTGAAAACCCTTGGTGGGAAGTTGATTTGTTACAAGAATACGATATTTCTGCTATAACGATCTACAATCGTACAGATGGCTCAACGGATCGTTTGAAAGATTTCACTATAAAGGTTGCTTCGGAGTCGTTTAACGATAATAACGATGGCGTTGTTTTTGTGGATAAACAAGCTAATTTTACAAATAGCAAAACGTTTAATGGCAATAAAAGAGGGCAATATATCCGTATTTACCTTAACCAAAGAGGTATATTGAGCCTTGCTGAAGTAGTAGTAAATGGCAAAGCGGTGAAGCAAGTAATGCCAGATAGTGACGATAACCTAGCATTGGGTAAACCAGCCCGGCAGTCGGGTGATTTTGATTTTAGCACGGCCAACAGAGCCAATGATGGTGATACAGATGGGCAATCTAATAGCGGCTCTATTAGTCACACCGAAGGCGTCAATAAAGCCTATTGGGAGGTGGACTTAGGAAAAAACTACCTGATTGAGAATGTGAGGATCTTTAACCGAACCGACTGTTGTCAAGACCGCTTGAATGATTTTAATATTTGGGTGACCAACAAGCCAAAAGACCAAAACAATAGGAATATGATACCTTTTGCTGCCAACGAAAAGAAGTTCACCGAACTCAGTAAAAATTTTTCGGGTAAAAAAATTGGCCGATACGTTCGGGTGGAATTGAACGGTAACAATTTCTTAAATTTGGCCGAAGTACAGGTGTTTGGATCTGAGGCCGGCGATGCTTATATTGATAGACCCAGTACGGCTGTGTTATACCAAGTAGCCGTTTTTAGAAACTTTTCGAATGAGCCAAGTGATGTTACTTCCGAAATTACCAAAAGTATTGAGCAAGGGATGGATTTCAGCCGTAAGGTAAGCGAGTCTCATAATACTTATTGGGATTTATCTGCTACAGCAAAGGTCTCGGCTAAATTTTCAGTCGTGGATGTCGAAACGTCAGTTACCGTTGATGGCGGCGGAGCGACAACCAATACTACCGATAATACCAATGCTAGCACGCTAAAAGAAATAGATATTGATAAAACAACGGTTAAACAAACGGTTCCGCCCAAATCGGTACGATATGAGTTCCGAAAGTTTGTACTGAATCAATCTGCGGTCGTTTATACATTTGGCGGTGAGCAATATTCTTGGTTTAGGGTTGACAAAGATGCCACTGCTGTTGGGGACATTACAGTATTTATCTTGCCCTCGGATCAGGACACTACCGCAAATATGTCGGACGATAATTGGGTGAGCAGTGATAAGTTTAATAGTTTTATGGCAAAATGGGGGACGTTTAAGAAACCCAATTAATTCTCTTCAGAGCGACCAACGGTCTTGTGGCTTAATTTATCGAATTATGTTAAGAACAGACGGAGGAATGGTGACGAAGACCTTGGTAGTAGAAAGCATAACATTGTTTTTGATTGGATATTTAAAGGGTTGTATAATGCTAATTTTTGGGCGTTATGCAACCCTTTTAAAATATGAGGAGTGTTGGATCATTAAAAGCATTTAGAAACACAAATAGTAATTACAGGGCATTGATGTGGTAATGTATATTGTGATTTGTCATTCATTCAATTTTAATTCGGTTAAAACATGCTCCATCAAGGAAGGATCGAATCCATTTTTTTTAAAGAACCCAAGCACTTTATATGTATAATAGGTTTATCATTCTAGGTTTTGCATGCGCTATTAGTTGTCAGCAAAATAATCCGAACAAGCAACTCATGTTGGCACAAACGCCTGCGCATACGCCAACCGATACTATTTATTGTCCCGATGATAATGATAGTCACTCCAATTATTTGATACCCGATGATTTGTTTGCGCCTAAAAACAGGGAGGAGATGTGTGATGGTTGGTCTATGCCCGAAGACATGGTTACCCCCAATAAAAACTATATCCAATACTTGATTTCCAATGATACTTGTTGCCGCGAGTACCTTTATCTAAAATGGGGCAATGAACATTTTCAAGGGCTCGAAAATTTGGATCAACTTAGAATATTTCACCCCAGAATGACCCCTACTTTTTTTTCGGAGTCAAAAGATTATATAATTATGCTTCGGGCGGCCTCTGGTGGTTGGCCTATAATAGGTTGGGATTTCTTATTCTTTCCATTAGATTCATCATTGAGTTACCAAGAATATTTTACCATTTCACCCGATGCTTTTGATCAAAAATCATCGACATTGATCCGCGAAGTGGAAAACAACCACACCGATGAGTATCTTTTGGAAGCATTTAATATCAAAACAGGGCGTATAACCCCTATAAAGTTTAAACATAAAAGAATAAAGGACGACCTGTCTTGGGGCATAGATTCTATTTCTATTACGACTAAACATATTTATTTACACCTGTACGATTACGAAGATAGTATTGGGCGGCAAGAAACCATTTTTATACCGAATAAACAGCGATGATTGTTATTGCTTTCGAGTAAGTTGAATGGCAAATGCCTTTACTGCATCCACCTTGTTTAAATATTCATCCACACTTTGCGTCACATAATGATCGGGCAAAATCCCCTTTTCATCGGGTAGTGATGTGGCCAGCGATACATGCGTATTATTGGCTACATAATATTCCAACTTTGTATTGGCGAGTCTGCATATCTTTTGTCCCGCCGAACAAAATTGATTGCTGCCCAGTTCTTCGCCTACAATAGTACCCAATTTTAGGTATTTTACGATGGACATAAAATGACCCGTCGTTGAATTGCCAATACCATCTATCATAAAATAGGATTTTCCTTTAAACCTGTTTTCGTAAGGGGATACGGCATCTTCACCCTCTATTTTTTCGGTTTTCCCTTCAAATTCTGCCTTGGAATAATAGGTAAAGGGTTTGTCCACCAAATATCGTAGCAAGTGCATACTTGCTGACTGAGAGCCGCCGCCGTTCAATCGGAGGTCTATAATAAGGTGCTGTACGCCCTTTTTATTTATTTCGTTAAAACTACTATCTATGAAATTGTGGAATACCTCGTAGTCATTCCATCGGTAGTAGTTGAATGACGCAATAGTGAGCAATGCGGTTTTGTTATTATCGATCAACTTTAAGCATAAATTTGGATCGCATCTTTCTATGGATGGGTCAGAGAACGGCTCTTTTATGCTTTCTGCCTGCTTCAATACAATAGATTGTGCGGCTCCTTTCATTTTTACTTCATAGGTTTTTGGGAAACCAAGTGCATAAGGAATCAAGGCCGTACACCATGTATTAAAAAAGTGTTGTTTGGTGGTTTCAATATAACCTTGGGCTGGAATGTGTTTGTAACTGTCTTTTACAATTTCGGCGGGCGTTTTTCCATTTATCAGCACTATTTCGTCTTTTATCTTGATGTTTTTGTCATTATTGAGTGGATCAATAACAAATAATTGATTGTTGACCCATCGGGTTTGGAGCGGAAACCTTAATGATACGGGCAACATGGCACCTTCGTAGTAAAAACTGCCCATATTGCTATGCGAACAATGCAGATTAGCAATGATTTCACTGCAATACCAAGCAAATTCACCATAAGTGGTATGGTCTGTAATCAAGGCTTTCTTCTCTTCAATGGCTTTCCAAAAGTCTGCTTTGGAAATAAATTTTAGTGCATTGGGGTGAACCTTTGTTAAGGTGTTGCCCAATTGATCCAAATCCGCTTTGTATGCTTGAGCCGAAAATATTTTGACAAACTTTTCAGTCGGCTTTTCAGGCACTTTATTGGGAAATTTTATACGTTCTATTTGGTCTTCTGCATTAAAATTGTCGGGATTAAGCGCCAATGATTTTTCGTAATTAAACAGCGACAATTCCTTATCGCCATTTTTCAAGTATGCTTCACCAAGGCTATCGTAAGGGTTAGAAGAATCCGGAAATTCCGCTACAATTAACTTAAATATCGCCAGCGCCTCTGCCATTTTATTTTCCCAAAGAAAGGAGTAGCCATACAGTGTAAGTTCGTCCTCATTCTTAAAATTATAAGTATCTGGACTGTCTTTTTTTAGTTGGTAGTAGAGCGCAATCCTTTCCTCAACGGGCAAATGGTCAAATTCTTTCAATTTCCCTACAATTGACAATTGTCCTGATTTAACAGCGTTTTCTTTTGAATCATTCGCTGGGGTATTCGTTTTGATTCCGCAGGCAGAGAGCACGCAGCAGATCAATGTGATCCAAAAAAAATGGGGATTGAAGTGATGATTCATATTGTATTTTGTTATTTCAAAAACATATAACTCGTTAAAAATCAACTATTTAATTTTTAACTGTAAACTTTTTAAATCGCTTCTTACCCACACTCAGCGTAGTAGAAGGATCAAAAACATAAACACCAAATCCTTCCGTCCCAAACCATAGATCTCCATTATTGTCTTTGAAAATGATCCAAATAAAATCGATTCCTAGTCCGTCTTTGGTGGTGTAATTGGTTACGGTTGTGCCGTCGTACATCCAAACGCCGTTATCTATTGTTCCGATCCAAAGGTTGCCTTGTTTATCGTCCGTAATTGTCCAGATACGCGACATCATCCCTGCTGTGCCTATCGGATATTTCTTAAAATCATAGTTGTGCAGTTTTTTTTCCCTTGAAAAGTTGATAAATTTTTGCTCACTTGTGCTGTCCGTAGTACCATATCGGAACAAGCCATCCCCGTTATTCCCCACCCAAATAGTGCCGTTTTTATCTTCAAAAATGGAACGAACCGGAGATCCCAATTCTTGGTCATCAAACCAAGTATAGGTCTTTCCATCGTATTTACACACCCCAGCGGTGCAAGTTCCGATCCACAAGTGGCCGTTTTTGTCTTTACAAGTGCAGTAAATATCGTAATGATGGCGGATATTAGCATCATTCTGAATAGGTGAAGTGTGTGGCAATTGGATTTTTACAAACGATTTTCCATTGTAATAATGTCCGGCAAATAATTCATCATTTAGATAGTTATAATCCATTGTTTGAAAAGCATTTTCATCGACCGGTATTGTGGTAAATTCATAGCCATCAAAGGAAGAAAAAACACCCCTTCCCTCCATCCATATTTTTCCCTCTTTATTCTCCTGAATATTCGATACAAAATTGCTGCTCAAGCCGTGCTTTTCAGTAAAGTGCGTGATTGTATTTCCGCCCAATTTAAACACCCCATTTCCATTGGTAGCAAACCATAAATTATTTTTGGAATCCTGTGTAATGCCCCGGATTTCTCCGTCGATTTCAGTCACAGTATCGCCGATACAAATGGTAATGGCCATCGGTTCGGCAGCGTTTCCTAGCAATTTTTGGTTTTGCCCATTACAAGCCGTGCCAAAAACAGGGAGCAAGAGCATTGCAAATAGCAGTTGTAATACGTAATGTTTTGTCATTGTATAAAAGCCGCAGAGCCGCGTAATATTTTTTAATACCCTTTAGGTTTTTCGATTTTTAACTCCGCAAAAACCTTGTCCAACTGCTTTGTATCAAAACGGTGTTCTTTAAAAAAGATCAGATCGTCTTTCATCAAATCTTCCCAAATGTATCCGGGGCGAATCGTATCCTTTTGGTGTGCTTTGTAAATAGCAATGGCGTTTTTATAATCTTTGTTGAATAGATAGACATGCGCCATATTCATGAGCATATTTAGGTCATCTGGATACAACTGCGCGCCACGTTTGAAATAAGCAAGCGCCGCTTTGTAATTTTTAAACTCCATCAGATACCAGCCGATTTCCCCAAATATACTTTGCTCCAGATGGAGTGTATCCAGATTAGTAATTTTGGTGGCATTGGGAAATGCCTTGCCCTCTACGGTGCGGGAGTACCCTGTAATATTTCCCTTTTTATCTTTTATGAATGTTTTTACGGCTCGGAATTCTTCATTAAAAAAACTGCTGGGAGTGGTATAATACATCTTAACCGGCATTCCATCCGTATAAAAATAATAATCGTTATCCTTTTTCCCGATAGCCGCCCATTTATCATCAAATAAATAAATGCCTTCGTAGGCTTTCAGCATGCGTGGTGAAATATCTATGACTTGCCCTGTTTTTCGCCTTTGGGGTTCTTGGTAAAAATTCTTCCAATTGTATGCCTTGGCAACACTACTCGTAATTTCTGATAAAATTTGCCAATCTTCGCTGTTCACAAAAACAACCAATCCATTTCCATCTTCCAGACTGGCAAAAAATGACCCGCAAAAACCATCATTGCCCGCTGAATGTTGAAAATATTTAGCACCATTTAGATCATCAATAAAAGTCCCCATTGCAGTAGGGCCGTTGTTGTAGGGCGTTAAGTGCAGTTGCACCATTTCAGGGCTGAGTACTTTGGAGGGTTTGCCCTGATAAGCCAATTGCATATCAATAATATAATGACACAGGTCGGTGGGTGTCATCCACAAACCCGCCGCGGCTTGCTCTGGGTAAACGCGAAATTTATTTAAAACTGGCGCGCCATCGCGGTAGTAACCGGATGCACACATGGGTTGTTTTTCTTTTGCTGGCGGCTGCGCATAAGTACTATTGACCATCCCGATGGGCTTTAGCACGTTTTCGTACATCCAAGTATCATATTTTTGCTTGGTCACATCCGTCAGTAGTACTTGCGAAATGGTAGTGCCGCCACCCGAATATTCAAATTTCAGATCGGGTTCAAACATGCTGCGTACTGCCGGTGTAACGGCAGGTTTCTTTCCGTCCAACACCTCAAATACAGTTGGGATTGCCCCATTGATATTGTGCCCGGGGAAACCGTGTGTTGATAAACCCGCATTATGGCTAAGTATTTGAGCCAAAGTTATTTTTTTGCCTTTTGAAAGCGAATCGTAAGGGAATTGCCAAGACGTTAGATAGGTATTGATATCCGTATAAAGATCCACTTTTTTATCCTGCGCCAATTTCAAAATACCCACCGCATTCAGTGATTTACTGATAGATCCTGGCTCAAACAAGGTTTCGGTGGTTACCGGTCTTTTTTCCGCTTCATCGGCCCAGCCGTATCCTTTTGCCCATTCAATTTTATAATTATGGATGACCGCAATGCTCATACCTTTTACATTATATTTGGCCATACGCGCCGCAATCGTGCTGGGCGGGTTATCATTGATAATGGTGTTCCCAACAATATTTTGCTCTACTTCCCTTATTTTTTGGAGCGTTTCGGGGCTATAATTGGTTTGGGCAAAAAGGTGTGCGGTGCAAAACCAAATGGCAATGAATAAAAATAACTTTTTCATGGAACAGTGCTACTATTTTTTAATGGGTATTTGGACATAATTAATTGCAGAAATGACCTGCGTTCAAAATGATAATTAATTGTGTCCAAATACTTACACTGTAAAGTTACGATGCCTGCCCCTCCCAGCGGCTAAAACGCTTGTAAAAGAATGTAATGGAATTGTAAATCTTAAGATGCCATTAGCATCCCGACATATTCATCCTCTTTTGTCCGCATGAGCGCGGCCTCGGCGGGTGTTTTGTCGCCATAACCCGCTAGATGTAGCGCACCATGTGCCATAACGCGCAATAATTCATTCAAAAAAGGCACGCCAAGTTGTGTTGCGTTGTCTTTTACCCGATCAATACTGATATACATATCGCCGTGAATGACATCATCCGTGTTTTGAAACGTGATAATATCGGTATAATAATCGTGCTGAAGGTAATCAATATTGACCTGCAACAAATGCTCATCAGAGCAAAAAATATAACTGGCTTCCAGCAAGCGTTTGCCTTCGCGGTCGGCCATTTGTGTCAACCAAACGGAAAGGGCTGCCTCATCGGGCAGGCCATCGGGGATATCCACATCTTCAGCGTATAAATTGACGGGATGAAGTGGTGTTTCTTCTTCTGAAAAGAGATCGGGGAATTGCACGAATGATGTATGTATGATTTTGATGAAAAAAGTGAAGTGACAAATGGCAAGCATTCGCTTATTTACTCGTGAATCCAAGATTTAAAATATTTACCATCGTCAATCCTCAACGCATTTTCTGTCACCATTAATGGGCGGAAAGTATCGATCATCACAGCCAGTTCCACCGTTTCTTTCAAACCAATACTCCGCTCGTACGCGCCCGGGTGCGGGCCATGCGGAATACCGCCGGGATGCAGCGTAATATGCCCCTGTTCGATATTATTGCGGCTCATAAAATCACCATCCACGTAATACAACATTTCATCGGAATCAATATTAGAGTGGTTATACGGCGCCGGAATAGCACGCGGATGATAATCATACAAACGCGGACAAAAAGAACAGATCACAAAGGCTTTGGTCTCAAAGGTTTGGTGTACGGGCGGCGGCTGGTGTACGCGACCTGTAATAGGCTCAAAATTATGGATCGAAAAACCATATGGGTAATTGTAACCATCCCAACCCACCACATCAAACGGGTGTGAAGCATAGGTAACATGGTGCAATTGACCTTGTTTTTTTACTTTTATCAGAAAATCGCCTTGCTCATCGTGCGTCTCCAAATCGTTAGGCAATTTGTAGTCCCGTTCACAAAATGGCGAGTGCTCCAGCAATTGGCCAAAATGATTCCGGTAACGCTTGGGCGTATAAATAGGGTGAAACGACTCAGCGTACAAGAGCCGATTAACCGTCGTATCAAAATCAATTTGATATATCATCCCTCTTGGAATAACGATATAATCGCCGTATTCAAACCTCAAATTCCCCACCAATGTCCGCAATGTGCCACTACCTTGATGGATAAAAAGCAATTCATCGGCATCGGCATTTTTATAGAAATAATCGCGGAGCGAATGGCGCGGTGCCGCCAATCCAATATGAATATCGCTATTGACCAATAATAGTTCGCGGCTATCGAGAAAATCGTCTTGTGGTGCTATTTGGAACCCCTGTAGCAACCGCGAAGTCATGTTTTTTTCCACCGCTATCTTGGGGCTTACGTCCAGTGTTTCGCCCAAGTCCTTTACCATGGTGGGGCGGT
>JAAFHO010000123.1 GCA_013297575.1 Chitinophagales bacterium | reverse complement strand
ATTGATCGCTAAAAGCAGTATTTCTTTAGGGGCGGTGGGCAGTATAGACAGTTGAATATTGCCACTTTCCACCTGCGTCATATTTAAGATTTCGCCAGTTATTTTTAATAATCGGTTTGCATCGTCTTTTATACTGTTTACTAAGTTCGATTGCTCCTCGTTTAATTGTCCAATTTGCTCATTTTCCAATAACTGTATGCTCATTTTGATGGAAGAAATTGGCGTTTTAAATTCATGCGAAACTGTTGCGATAAAATTGGTTTTGGCAAAATCCAATTCTTTGTACTTCGTTATATTTCTCAAAATAATTACATGCCCTATCAACTGCTTTAGTTGCTCGCCTGTTGGCGTTATAGAAATATGCAGTATTTCTTTTTCAAAATAACCTTCTTTATGGTGCGCATATATTTTCATCGGTGTTGGTTTTAAGTCGTGATAGTTTTCAGTAATCATTAGATTTTGGGTAAGCGTACGGATCAAATCATTTTTTACAGATAACTCTTGTGCCGATTTTCCTATAATTTCTGCTTGCTGCATACCAACAATGTTGATGGCTTCTTCATTGGCAAAAATAATGTTTAAGTTTTCATCCAAACCAATCACCGGATCGTGCATATTATTGATGAGTGTTTCGATGCGTTTTTTCTCCATCATCAATTTTGCCAAATTACTGTTGTTGTACTCTTCGAGTTTTTTAGCCATTGTATTAAATGATTTGGCTAATTGCCCAAATTCACTATAGCTTTCAAAATGTACTCTTTTTGAATATTTTTTATCCGCAATTTGTTGAATGCTTTCAGTGAGTTCTTTGATTGGATTAGCGATATTAGAGGGTAGATTGATGAGCAGTGTAAAGGCAATTAAAAAGCATAATGTTCCACTGATAGCAATCCAAAAAACGGCTCTATCCGCAGTTGCTTTGGCCACTTCACTTTTTCGTTGAATGGCTTGCATATTCAAATCCATCAGCTTGAATATTTCATTCCGGATTTCTGCTGAAACCGCACTGTCTTGTTGGTGCTGCTTAATGATTTCAAAATTGTTTCTTACTTCGGTTGTTGCTTCTTTTTCACCGATTTCAGTAATATTTTCCTCTTGATTTTTAAGGTTGATTTCAAATTTTTTCAATGCTTTTTCAGAGCCATCTTCTAATGCAGCCAACATGTTTCTGCTATACTCCAATGTATTGTAGTTAGCAACTAAAATGTTTTCAGTATCATTCTTTAGTGCATTAATATTCCCTGCTCCAACAAGACTTAGCAGAATAATTAAAATAAATAAGAGTCCAACGCCCAGCGTTAGTTTTGTTTTAATTTTCATTTATGATAAAATTACAAGGTCAATATTATTTGAAGATAGTTTATTCAAAAGGTGATTAAATACGTTTGTAGATAAAATAATCTTAAACAAATTTAAATGTGGTTTGCCGATGCAAATAGTCGTGATTTTTCTTTCGTTCGCTTGTTCAATAATCGTTTTTGATACAGAAGTGCTTTCAATTTTTATGATTTCAGCCCCCAATTCAGTGGCTAATTTAAAATTATTGATCAGGTACCTCTGCTTGTCCAGTGCGATATTGTCAGCACTTTCTTGTGGCGTTTGCACATATAAAACGTACCATTTACTGTGGTAATAATTGGCCAGTCGAGCAGTTTTACGAATCACCGTTTTGGCTGTTTTTTCGTTGCTGCTGATGCAAGCCAAAAATCGTTCATGTTTTATCGTATTGGGCTTGGTTACTTCTGTTTCTACTTTGCGTTCTACTTGCGAAGCCACTTCTTTCAAAGCCAGTTCACGTAGTTGCAGAATATGGTCGCTTTTAAAAAAATTTTGAAGCGCAGTTTCGATTTTTTGTGCCTCATAAATTTTACCTTCTTTCAATCGGGCTATTAATTCATCGGCCGTTAAGTCTATATTTACGACCTCATCTGCTTGGGCCAAAACACTGTCGGGTACGCGTTCTTTCACTTCAATACCTGTAATTTGCTTTACCTCTTCATTGAGGCTTTCTATATGTTGAATATTCACGGCAGAAATCACGTTGATACCCGCTTCGAGAATTTCAATTACATCTTGCCAGCGTTTTTCGTTTTTGCTACCTTCTATATTGGTGTGTGCCAATTCATCTACAATCACCACCTCGGGTCGTAAATTAATTATGGCATTAAGATCCATTTCTTCGAGCGCCTTTCCTTTGTAAAAAAGCGTACGCCTGGGCACTATTGGTAAGCCATCCAACAATGCGTGTGTCTCTTGTCTGTTGTGTGTTTCGATATAACCAATTTTTACATCAATACCGTTTTTCATTAAAGTATGCGCTTCTTGCAGCATACGGTATGATTTACCCACACCAGCACTCATGCCAATGTATATTTTGAATTTTCCACTTCTTGATTTTTTTATCAAGTCGAGAAACTCTTGTGCCGATTTTCTTTGCTCTTCCATATTTTATAAACCAATCTTCATACAGTACTTTTTCAATAAGCCTTACGACACGCTCCTATAGGCTTTGCCAATAATTAGAAACTGATCGCAAGTGCTGTTGTAACAAAATAATTTTGAGTACTTGCCTGGTTCTCTAATGTAAATATGTTATCCTTACTGCTAAACCCTCTTCCTTCTATGCGCCAAACCACATTACTGGCAATATTATAATCAACGTTTAAGGAATAGCCAAAAGTTTTAAATCCATTGGTTGTTCCAGTTGCAATGATTACACCGTTTGCATCGCTGTAGTATTCTCCTCTTGCTGCAATACTTATCTTGTCGGAGGGCGTGTATTTGGCAATAATCACAGGGGAATACCAAGTGTTGTAGTCGGTACTTCCTTTGGATTTTTGCTGCGTACCTATATCAAATCCTGCTGTCAAACCCAATTTTTTGTGCAATTGAAATTGTCCATAAAAGTTATGAAAGTAACGCATTTGTCGAGTTCTGTCGGGTGAATCACTTCCTACAAACGAACTGCTGTTAAAAGTCATTTTTGAATTTGGTTTGAAGGTCAGTTGGTGTCCAAAAGCAGGTGTATTGTTTCCATCTACCCGTTGTATTCGTTGCCAACCATTTAGAATCAAACCGCTCACGAACCATTTCGCATCATCACTGGTGTAAGAGACCTTTACACCGCTTTCGTAATAAGGTGAGTTGTCCGCCAAAATACTTCTTGTCAGGTTCCAGCAATCTTTGCCAATAGCACTTTCAAAACCAATATGGGAAGCAAATATACCAGCATCTACCCATACATTTTTCTTTTTTGAAATTTTTACGCCTGCGTTGGCTTCATAGATACCCCGCAACACTCCTGGCTCCGCTGCAAGGTTGGCATTGGCATAAGTACCCGTCATTAAAGCGATATTTGTTCTTATATTATCGGTGTTGTAGGCTAATTTAACAAAGCCTAAGTTGAGGTTCACTTCGTTGTGTCGGGAATGTGAGTACGCAAATCCTGGACGATTGTGGTTATCTGGATTGCCAAAATCATAAGCATAGTACGTTTCTACGTATCCACTAATTGAAAGTGGATTTTTTGTGCTTTCAGTTTGTGCGTAAGTACTAATGGAGCACAAGATAAGCAATGCAATAAAGGTATTTTTCATTATTTACTAATTTAAAATGTCTAAAGCTAGATTTAATTTTAATACATTAATTTTTTCTGTACCAAATAGTCCTAGTAATGGTTTTTCGGTTTGTTGTTCAATCAGTTGGTGTATGGTTGATTCGTTCATATTTCGTATGCTGGCAATCCGTTTCACTTGCACTTTTGCTCCTTGAACAGAAATATTGGGATCTAACCCGCTTCCGCTTGCAGTAACCAAATCCGAAGGAATATCTTCTTTTTGTACGCCTGGGTTGTGTACCAAAAAACTGTCAATTCTGGCTTGTACTTCGGCTAAATAATTGGGGTTACTCGGCCCTTTATTGCTGCCACCTGAGCCTGCGGCATTATAAGCCACTGCCGATGGGCGGGAATAGAAGTACTTATCGTTGGTAAAACTTTGCCCTACGTTTTCGTAATAACCTGCTTTTGTTTTTGCAAACGACATGCTTTCAGGTGCAAGTTTTGAAATGCCATATACCGCGAGTGTGTAAATACCGCAGAAAAACACCAAGCAAACAAGGGTTAGACGTATGGCTGATATGATATTATTTTTCATTATTTTTACGTTTTTTTAAATGAATATGGAAACTAAAAGATCAATCGCTTTGATACCAATAAATGGAACGATAACGCCACCCAAACCATAAATCAGCAAGTTTCTGCGGAGCAATGCACTTGCGCCAATGGGTTTGTAAGCCACCCCTTTCAGTGCCAATGGAATAAGTAATGGAATAATGATAGCATTGAAGATGACTGCTGATAGTATGGCACTTTCGGGGCTGTGCAAATGCATAATATTTAAGCCTTGCAAAGCCGGAATCGCCACTATAAAAAGTGCAGGAATGATCGCAAAATACTTAGCCACATCGTTGGCAATACTGAACGTGGTGAGTGTGCCTCTCGTCATCAATAATTGCTTTCCTATTTCAACTATTTCAATCAGTTTGGTAGGGTCATTGTCCAAATCCACCATATTACCTGCTTCCTTCGCTGCTTGTGTTCCGCTGTTCATGGCCACACCTACATCTGCCTGCGCTAGTGCGGGCGCGTCGTTGGTGCCATCTCCCATCATCGCTACTAATCTTCCTTCTGCTTGTTCTTTTTTGATGTAGTTCATTTTGTCTTCGGGTTTTGCCTCGGCAATGAAATCATCCACACCTGCTTTTTCGGCAATAAATTTAGCCGTTAGTGGATTGTCGCCCGTGACCATCACCGTTTTGATGCCCATTTTACGCAAACGCTCAAATCGCTCGCTGATACCCGTTTTAATGATGTCTTGCAATTCGATGACGCCAATCACTTTTTCGTTTTCAGAGACTACCAAAGGTGTGCCGCCATTACTTGAAATCAATTTTACCCGCTCCTCCGTTTCAGTTGGGAACACATTTCCTGCTTTCTCCGACAATTTTTTAATGGAATCGGATGCTCCTTTTCTAATTCGAGTATTTTCAAAATCAACCCCGCTGCTTCTTGTTTCAGCCGTAAATTTTATAAAAATCGGGATTAAAATTTGATAATTTACCGGATTGATACCCGCCAATTCAATGATGGATTTACCTTCTGGTGTTTCATCGCTCATGGAACTTAACACCACGCATTTGATAAAGTGCTTTTCGTCAATTCCATTGGCCGGATAAAAGTTAGTGGCTTTTCGGTTACCAATCGTTATTGTGCCGGTTTTGTCCAACAACAACACATCAATATCACCTGCGGTTTCTACGGCTTTGCCACTTTTGGTAATTACATTGGCCCGCAACGCCCTGTCCATTCCTGCAATACCGATAGCAGATAACAATCCGCCAATCGTTGTAGGAATCAAACAAACGAATAGTGAAATAAATGCTGCAATAGTAATAGGTGTATTAGCGTAATCTGCAAAAGGTTTCAATGTTACCGTAACAATAACAAATACCAAGGTAAACCCTGCTAACAAAATGGTTAAGGCTATTTCGTTCGGTGTTTTTTGTCTGGACGCACCTTCTACCAAGGCAATCATTTTATCTAAAAAACTTTCGCCTTGCGCTGTATTCACTTGAACGGTTATTCTATCGGATAAAACTTTCGTTCCGCCTGTTACCGAACTTTTATCGCCGCCTGCTTCACGAATCACCGGAGCACTTTCGCCTGTTATGGCACTTTCGTCAATGGTTGCCAAGCCTTCCACAATTTCACCGTCCATCGGAATGGTGTCGCCTGCTTCACAGAAAAACAAGTCGCCTTTTTTGAGTTGTGAGGACGGAACAATTTGTATGTCATCAGCATGAAATTTTCCTATTGCCGTCATTTTCTTGGCGGGTGTTTCTTCCCTTGTTTTTCGCAAACTGTCGGCCTGTGCTTTGCCTCTTGCTTCGGCTATGGCTTCGGCAAAGTTGGCAAAAAGCAAGGTGAGCAGTAAAACAAGAAATACGATAAAGTTGTATGCAAAACTGCCTTGAGATTGTTCGCCTGCTAATATCCACAAGCAAACAAAAAACATGACTGCTGTTCCGATCTCAACTGTAAACATTACTGGGTTGCGGAACATTATTTTTGGATTGAGTTTCACAAAAGACTGTTTCAATGCTTCTTGCATCAAATCTTTTTGAAATAAGGATGTATTTTTTGACATGTTTTAATTATTTAGGCATGGAGAAATATTCGGCTATCGGACCAAGGGTTAAGGCAGGGAAGAATGCTAACGCTGCTATAATAGCGATCACTGCGAATACCATTAAGCCAAAGGTGGGTGTATCCGTTTTTAATGTGCCGTTACTTTCGGGAATATATTTTTTACCGGCCAAAATACCAGCGATAGCAACTGGGCCGATAATTGGGAGATAACGACCCAACAACATCACTAAGCCACAAGCAATATTCCAAAATGGGGTATTATCGCCAAGGCCCTCAAAACCGCTACCATTATTGGCACTAGATGAAGTAAATTCATAAAGTATTTGGCTAAATCCGTGAAATCCTGGGTTACTTAATGACGCAGCCGTTAAATTGGGCAAGGAAGTAGCCAATGTAGTTCCAACTAAAATGAGAAACGGGTGCAAGAGTGCAATAATCATAGCGATTTTCATCTCTTTGGCTTCTACTTTCTTACCAAGAAATTCGGGCGTTCTTCCCACCATTAAGCCACTTATAAAGACAGCCAAAATGATGTAGATGTAGAAATTGAGCATACCTACACCGCATCCACCGTAGAATGCATTTACCATCATCGCCAACATTTGGTTCATACCACTCAATGGCGTAAAACTGTCGTGCATACTGTTAATGCTACCTGTCGAAATGACGGTGGTTGCTATACTCCAATAGGCTGATGCGGTCGAACCAAAGCGAACTTCTTTACCCTCCATACTGCCCATATTTTGTGCTATTCCCATATTCGCAATGGCAGGATTACCCTCCATCTCAGATATGATTGTTGGAATGGTAAGTAGTAAAAAACCTATGGTCATTACTCCGAAAATCATCCAAGAAAGTTTGCGTCTTTTTATGACAAAACCCAGCGCAAAAATCATTGCAATTGGTATAATCATTTGAGTCACCATCTCTACAATATTTGTAAAGTAGCTGGGGTTTTCTAAAGGATGGGCAGAATTGGCTCCAAAAAATCCACCTCCATTGGTTCCTAAATGTTTGATAGCAACAAATGCTGCAATGGGCCCTCTGCTCACTTGCACAGTGTCACCTTGCAAAGTGGTAATAGTGTCTTTTCCTTCAAAGGTCATTGGCATCCCGTTAAAAGCCAATAAAGTGGCAACCACAAGTGATATTGGCAGTAAAATGCGGGTACAACTTCTAACGAAAAATGAATAGAAATTCCCTAAAGTATCTGCAGTACGTTCTTTCATCGCTACAAATACAACCGCACAAATAGCAATACCAGTTCCGGCACTGATAAACTGCCAAAGCATTAAAATCAATTGCCCGAAATAGGATATTCCTGATTCGCCAGAATAGTGTTGCAGGTTCGTGTTGGTTACAAAACTTACCGAAGTATTGAAAGCCAAATCTGCACTCATACTCGGGTTTTGGTCAGGATTAAGTGGCAACCAACTCATATTTGTCAGCACCAACATGGCAAGGACAAACCAAACCACATTGATAATAAGCAATGCTACCAAATGCTGTTTCCAATTCATTTCTTTAGTTGGATTAATACCGCCCAGTTTAAAAAAGAGTTGATCAAGCGGATTAAAAATTGAATCGAACCAAGTGTTTTCATAATTGAAAACCTTGCCGATGTAGCGACCAAGTGGAATTGCCAAAGCAACCACTGTCGCAAACATTAAGATTACGCCAAGTATTTCGGTATTCATGGGAATTAAAATTTTTCGGGTTTAAGGAGTACATAACACATGTAGCCAAATACCCCAATTGCGATGATAAATAATATTGTCATAGTTGTTAGATTTTTTCAAACCAGTTAATCGCCTTGTAAAAAAGTACAAAAGCGAATAGCCCAGTAAGTATTAAAGTTGCCGTTACCATATTGTTGATGCGTTTATTTGTTTGTAATCATCTAATTACAATTTGCGATCCATATTTGGCACGATTACTCTAAATAATTGATATTGAGTTGTTTAGCACAAAAAATGAGTTTGGGCCAAAAAAAAACCCTTTCATTTTGAAAGGGTTGATGCTAGTAGTTTGAAAGGGTTGATGCTAGTAGTTTGATAGGGTAGGGGCTAGGGGGTACGGGGGTCTACATCTTATAATCTTCCAGTTTTCGATATAACGTAGTCAACGCAATATTGAGCAATACGGCAGTTTTGGTTTTATTTCCGTTGGTGTAGTTCAATACTTTTTGGATATGAATTTTTTCAGCACTTGCTAAGTCAAAAGCAGAAAGTTGTTGGCCTTTTTTGGTAAGCATAGGCATTGTTTTAAGTTCAGTTGGTAAGCTATCAATGGTTAATTCGCCGCCTTCGGATAAAATCACGCTGCGTTCAATTACATTTTTAAGTTCGCGGATATTTCCATTCCAAGTATGCTGTTGTAGTGCTTCCAAAAAATCATCTGAAATACGCTCTATTTTTTTATTGGATTTGGTAGCGAATAATTTTAAAAAATGATAAGCAAGGGGTTCAATATCTACAATTCGTTCGCGAAGCGCGGGTAAATGAATTTGGAAAACAGAGATCCGATAAAATAAATCTTGTCTGAAATGGCCCTGTTCTATTTCCTTTGATAAATCTCTATTGGTCGCTGTAATAATACGCACATTCACTTTGGTAGGCTTGCTTTCGCCCACTTTTAATAATTCACCTGTTTCCAAAACCCTTAATAGTTTGGCCTGTAATTCCAAAGCCATCTCCCCAATTTCGTCTAAAAAAATAGTACCATTATTGGCTGCTTCAAACAGCCCTTTTTGGTCTTTCATTGCTCCGGTAAAAGCCCCTGCTCGGTGTCCAAACATTTCGCTTTCTAATAGGTCTTTGCTGAAGGCGGAACAGTTGAGTGCAACAAAGTTTTGTTTGTTTCTTGGACTTTGTTGGTGAATAGCTTGCGCAAAAACTTCCTTTCCTGTGCCAGTTTCTCCTGTTAATAAAACTGTGGTGTCGGTAGTGGCCACTTTTTTTGCAAGATCAATAGCACTTTGAATATTTTTTGATTTTCCTATTATTTTATCAAATGAATATTTGTCACCTAATTGTTTTTCGAGTTGCTGCAACCTTTTAGCCATTTCCACTTTTTCATGGGCGCGGTACAACAACGGGATAATTTTGTTGTTATCATCGCCTTTGCAAATATAGTCAAATGCACCATTTTTAATCGCCTGTACGCCGTCAGGAATATTACCATAAGCAGTCAGTAGTATTATTTCGATAAGGGGAAATTTGTCTTTGATCTGCTTTGAAAGATCAACTCCATTTCCATCTGGTAGCTTTACATCGCAAAGCACGATATCAATTTCGTGTTGTTCTAACTTCTTTAAAGCAGTTTTGCAGTCACCTGCTTGGATTACTTCAAAGCCTTCTAAACCGATAATCCTTGTCAGCAAGGTCCTCAGTTTTTCTTCATCATCTATGATTAATACTTTTTTCAAAATACTGTTTAGTTATTGGTGTTCAACATAAAATAGTCAGCAAACAATCAGGCAATACGAAAGCCTGACATCAATTGCGCTTCCTTGGTTATCAGTTTGATTTTTATTATAATTCAATTTATTGGGTTTACTAATGGGCATTCCAAAGGGCAATTATGATTCATTATTAAGGACATGCACAATTCCCATCCGAGATACTTAGAAACTGTAAATCTAAACTTCCGATTGGGAAGTTCTGACCTGCTGGAGGACAAATAGGAAGTACTTCATTAGGCATATCAGCAGAAAAAACACCTGTCAAATTTTGGGTTCCTACATTCATAGACCATGATAAATTAATCGGAAAATTTCCCGAAAAAACGAGCGAAACCTCCGCGCAACCATTTGAACAAACTGCTGAAGGAAAGCTTGTAACCTCGAAAGTGGGCAATGCATTCCATTTGATTTTTGCAAAATACGAAAGGTCAATACAATTACTCGACCAATCTGGTGAACCAGCCGTTCCAGGTGCCGCTACTGCTGCAACAAAATAAACGGTATTTACAGTCATTGTAGAAGCATTAAAATTAAAAGTGGGCGTGGCAGAAATTTGCAAAATACCTGCTGGCAATGTTGCCGTTGAATCGGACACCAAAACAAACGAAAGCGCTGCATTCGGATTTAAAACTTCATCTCCAAGATGATCAAGGGTGATACTTTCATCTGCACATGCTTGAATCAGCGATAGCGTTTGAAAATTGCCAGCATCGTTGGCGCAACAAGCATTAAATTGCAAACCAGACCATGCTCCCATATCAAAAATGCTTTGTATCGTCGGGCAGACTAATGTAAGCGCACCAGTAGTCATATCTAACTCAAAAACATCACCTATAATGCCTGAAACAAACACTTTTTGAATGCCTCCTACATAAAAAGAGGCTGCGCCAATACCAAAATTGGGGTTATCAAATACAAGCAATGCTGCCGCTGGATTGGCGATCGGAATCTCATAAGCACCATTAACAATATTATCTCCACCTAACAGATATAAAAGACCATTATAAAAAAACAAATCGCCACTAGGAAATAAACCGATTGGCAAATCTCCCAAATTGGTAAAAACGCCTGTTATAGGATTTAATACCCCTAAAAAACTACCTGTTCCAGATGCAGTAATTCCTACCATATAAATTAACCCATTTTCTGCAACGACCAAATTATTGGATCCGCCTATAACATTGCCTAACAAAGTAGAATTGCCCGTAATTATATTATAGGAAAACACTTGATCGCCGTCTAAGTACACCGGATTTTGGTTTTGCGAAGCGGCAATGCCTGCAGAACCTATTGGTGCAACGTCCGTCACATCACAAGTGCAAAGATTTAATTCTTTGATACCGCCGACCGCTTCAAGATAAATCTGCGCTTGTATTTTTGAAAAACATGAAAATAAAATTACTCCGAAAAGAATTAGAGATCTGGCTTTCTTCATTTTTTAGCAAAGTATTGTAAGGATAAATGAACAGGTTAAAGACAATCTACAAGCCAATTTGTTCTTATAATATTTTTGGCTCTAATTGCAAATAAGTACTTGGACATAATTAATTGCAGAAATGAACGCAGGTATTTTTCGGCTAGACGAGCCATTTTTAAGGCAGATAGCGGTA
>JAAFHO010000122.1 GCA_013297575.1 Chitinophagales bacterium | reverse complement strand
GAGTGCGGATAAGCCTAATGCTTGACCTATGTAGTTTTTCATGGGGCAAAGATACAGCGGAAATAAATAGTTAAGTGTGTGTTTGATATGAAGTTCGGGTATTTAGGCAAACAGGATACGCATCAAAATTAACCTTGAAAAATAGAGATGAAAAATCATTAAAAATGGTACTTTTGCATAAGGAATGAGATTTGAGTAATAGTACAGATTTGAATACCCATAACTTGTATTACTTTTGAGCCTAAACGCTGCAATCCAAGTGGTTAAGGAATGAGATTCAAATAAAGGTACAGATTAATGCTTCATTTTTATCATCTAGCGTAACTATGCAGATCAACCGCACCGCACTTATCCGCTATAAAACCATTGACCATTGTTTGTGCAATCGAGCGCGGAATTGGACTTTATTGGATTTGATGGAAGCTTGTGGAAAGGCTTTACAGGCCGATGATGACCGCGAAGAGACCATCGTGAGCCGTCGTGCTATTCAGATGGATCTGGATCTGATGCGTTCGGCTACCAAAGGATATAATGCGCCTATAATAGTAGTGGACAAAAAGTTTTATACTTATGAAGACGCCAACTTTAGCATTACCAAAACACCCTTAACCACACATGATTTGGATCAAATTGGCCAAATTGCGCAGTTACTGGAACATTTTAAAGGATACGAATATTTTAAGGAAGCGGACGAATGGGTGGAACAGTTAAAAAATAAATCTTTGGGTATTGAAAATGCAATAGCATCGCCCAAACCAGCAACAAACACACCGAGTGACACTACTTTTGTATTATCAAATACAGGCAACACCAGTACCGTAGAGTTTTATGCTTTAGGGGATTATGCTCCAGAATTGATCGCAAATCCTTTACATCCTAGCCAAAAACTACTCAATGTACGCATTGATAAATTGCATCATTTTTCTATTGAGGTTGTTATTGACCTCCAATTGGAACGTCTTTTGCTCAGCTACGGAGAATTTATTGAAATATTAGCACCTAAACCTTTACGCCTCAAACTAGGCACTCGGATATGGAAAGCAGGACGACATTATTAACCCTGCTCCTTAATTCCACAAAACTTAACACTAAAAAACATGGCTAAATCATCGGATTCGGGCGGAACAATCTTCAAAACGGGCCTTTTTGCTATCCTTGCTGGACTCGCATTTTGGATTTTTAACCGTTCATCAGGAACGGGAAACGATACTGCTGACATAGAAAGACCCAAAGCAACTACCGAAGCACCCACCTCACCTGCTGAGGTAAAATCGGAGCAAGTACCCGATTACCTACCTAAATCTAAAGATGGCGAGGAAGTACAACATACTTGGTTTACGTTATCGTACTCCGAAGACCATGAGCAAGCAGCATGGGTGGCTTATGAGTTGACCCGCAAACAACTCGATAACAAATGGGCCGATCGTGCAGGCATGCTATTTCGCCCTGATCCAAGTGTACACACCGAAAGTGCTACGCCCCGTGACTATACGGGCAGTGGTTACGACCGTGGACACCTGTGCCCAGCAGCCGATATGTCATTTGATACGACCGCTTTGCAAGAAACATTTTTTATGAGTAATATTAGCCCACAGGCAAAAGGGTTTAATACCGGTGTTTGGCGCGAAATGGAAGAATTAGCACGCGATTGGGCACGCAAATACGAACGAATTTTTATTGTTACAGGCCCTATATTGTCGCGCAAAGGTATCGCCCAAATCGGTTTTAGCAAAGTGACTGTTCCCGTTGGTTTTTATAAAGCAATCTATGCTCCAAAGCAGAATATTGCGATTGGTTTTGCAGTTCCTAACCAAAAAAGTGATAAACCAGTGATGGAATACGCTTTTAATCTGGATTATGTTGAGCAATTGACCAACATAGATTTCTTTCCCGAACTGATGTCTGGAGCCAACGAAACACCTGAAAAAGAACTGGACAAATCGCTTTGGCCTGTAAATGAAAAAAGGTATAATATGCGGGTACAACAATGGAATAAGGAGTAAAAAAGCATGTTACTCGCTTTCAAACAACCACTTAGCCGCTGTTGGAAATTCCTTGCCCCAGCGCGCCTCATTGTGTTTACCTAATGGATCCAATTCCAAATGAAACTGTACTGTATGCGGTGCAAAACCACGCGTTTCAATAATCTCTTTGAACTTACGCGCACCTGCTGCCATACTGGCACTCTCTTGCTCGCCCGCGTAAAAATAAATTTTGGTAGGCGACAAATCATGGAAGCGCAATGGCTCTCGATAAATGCGTTGAGAAATCCATAAGGACGGCGAAAAAATCATAAATTTAGAAAACACATCAGGGAACATTACGCCTGCATAAATACTAATTAACCCACCCATACTGCTACCGCCAATACCTGTAAAAGCGCGTTCGGGTTTGGTACGAAATTTTTTGTCAATATAAGGTTTTAGTGTTTCTGCTAAAAAGCGCGCATAGTCTCGACCAAGCCCTTCGCCCCATTGGGCAGAATCGTAGGGGGAAAATTCGCGAATACGTTCTTTACCGCCGTGATCAATAGCCACTACGATAAAATCGCCATGCCCCGCCTGCGCTAATGCCGCCAATTTTTTATCCACGCCCCAAGTACCATAAGGTGCACCAGACTCAAACAGGTTTTGGCCATCTTGAAGGTATAAAACCGGATAATGTTGGGTAGAATCCTTATAATTCCAAGGCAATAACACCGCAATACGACGACGACGGTTCAATTGTGGAATGGTAAATTGCTTCGCTACAACACGAATATCGGGGTAAAACTGAGGATCATAGCCCTTATCGTGGTGCTTCCATTGCGGAACCGTATCTTTTATTTCACCTTTGGGTATCACACGTCGGTTCGTAGGTGGGAAGCCATCACCATCCAGTTCCTCTCCGTCCCATCCTCCTTTTACATATTTATACTCTAGCACATGTGTAGTGATTAATGGCTGCACAAAGGCATAGCGGTAATGGCCATCCTTTACTTTTTCCATCTTAAACCGCTCGTCGCGGGTAACCCAGCCGTTAAAATTGCCTGTAATAAAAACAGGGCGAATATCATCTACTGGCGTAAACAAATCAATCGTTAGCATTTCAAAAAATAAGTGGTGTGACGAAGGGCAGGGAGTGGCAAAGGTACAATGAAAAATGATAAGGAACGATGTCGAAACAAAAAAGAGCCACCCCAAATAATCGGGATGACTCTCTTTATATCTGAAAGGAAATGTGGATTAAGGAAGCAAAAATACCCCCCCCTATTTACATCTACTATTCTTCGTCTTTACCAAATTGCTCTTTCAATTGAGCCAAAGCAGCGAGATCACCAAGGGTTTCTTTCTCTACTTTGTTTTGAACACTAGCAATAGCTGATTGGGTTTCGCCCGCTTCTTTAGCGCGCTCTGCCTTTACCAAGCTGTCTGCTTTTGATTTCAAATCCTCTAAATAACGTGTGTGCGATACTAAGATACGACGCTCGTCTTTGTTGAATTCAATCACCTTAACAGTAACAACTTCATTAGGTTCAACTACTTGGTTGTCGTCTTTGCGGATATGCTTAGAAGGAGCAAATGCTTCCAGTCCATGAGGCATTTGGAATGTAGCGCCTTTATCGTCACGCTTAATTACCGTTGCTTCGTGGTAAGAACCAGTTGGGAAAATCGTTTCGAAATTATCCCATGGATTATCCTGCGTTTGCTTGTGACCAAGGCTGATCTGGCGCTTATCTTTGTCGATGTCTAAAACAACAACATCCAATTCATTACCAGGTTTTGTGAACTCACTTGGGTGTGCGTAACGCTTCGTCCAGCTTAAGTCGCTGATATGCACCATGCCACCAATACCATCTTGAAGTTCTACGAAGATACCGTAGTTAGTGATATTTTTCACTACACCATTAAAGCGCGCACCTACTGGGAAGCGAACATCAATATCGCTCCATGGATCGTCGGTGATTTGCTTAATAGAAAGCGACATTTTGCGTTCGTTGCGATCAAGGCTTACCACGCGTGCTTCCACGTCTTGGTTCATCTTGAAGTATTCCTTCGCATTTACGTTTTGGCTGCCCCAAGAGATTTCGCTGATGTGGATCAAACCTTCTACGCCCGGTTGAATTTCAACAAATGCGCCGTATTCTTCGATATTAACAATTTTACCAGTAACCAAAGAACCTTCCACCACTTCTGGTGCAAGTACATCCCATGGGTGTGGGGTAAGTTGTTTAAGACCAAGGCTGATACGTTTTTTGTTCTCATCAAAGTCAAGTACCACCACGTTAACACGTTGGTTAAGCGAAAGTGCTTCACTTGGGTGTTGGATACGGCCCCAGCTGATATCAGTGATATACAACAAGCCATCTACGCCACCAAGGTCAAGGAACGCACCGAAATCGGTGATATTCTTAACAATACCTTCCAATACTTGGCCTTTATCAAGGCTAGCAAGGATGTGCTCGCGCTGTTCAGCAAGATCGCTTTCGATCAATGCTTTGTGCGATACAACGGCATTTTTAATGGTTTCGTTCACCTTCACTACTTTGAATTCCATTACCTTGTTGAGGTACTGATCGTAATCAACAACAGGTTTGATATCAATTTGTGAACCAGGAAGGAATGTTTCGAGACCATTACAGTCAACGATCAAGCCACCTTTAGTTTTGCTGATAACGGTACCACGAATGATAGAACCGTTTTTGAAAGAATCCACGATGCTTTCCCAAGCACGGAGGATCTTTGCTTTTTTGCGCGAAAGGCCGAGGTTACCCTGCTTGCCTTCTGGGCTTTCCACATATACTTCCACTTCATCGCCAGGCTTAAGATCTGGAGTGTCGCGGAATTCGTTCATAGGAACAAGACCATCGCTTTTGTAATTGATGTCTAATACTACATCACCACCGCTAATCGCAGAAACCCTACCGCGGATAACGGAGTTCTCTTCGATATTGGTTAGGGTAGCATCATACTTCGCCAAAAGGTCGTCGTGTTCTGCTTGAGCATAGATCAACGCACCGCGCTTGTCCATGTTCCAGTTAAAATCGTCGTGTGAGCCACCAACTGCTGCTGCCGCTGCGGCCACTAACAATTCGATTTCTTCATCGTCTTCATCTTTGATTGGCTCTACCTCTTTTGCAATAGCAATAGGCTCGTCCTCATCATCAGAGATGTCGTCAACTACTTCTTCTTCTACCACTTCTTCAACGGCCTCAACAGGTGTTTCTGCAACAACTGCTGCTACTTCTTCAGCAACAGGTGTTTCTGCAACAACTTCTGCCACTTCTTCAGCAGCCGCTTCAACGGGTTCGGGGGTGTTTTCTGCTACTTCTTCAGCAACAGCAGCAGTTTCAGTTACTTCTTCCGCCACTGTTTCGGCAGTTTCAGCTACTTCTTCTTGCTGGTCTAGAATTTCTTCTTTTTCGTCGTTTAACAACATAATAAAATTTGGTGTGTTTCAGTTGATATTGCTTTACAGCAATGGGGTAGTTTGGTAATCATGAAAAGCAACATCACTAGGGCGATGTCTTTGCCCGGCTTTATTTTAGATCGCATCTGAATAGATACCCTCTTCAAAAAAGCCCGCAAAGGTATAAATAATTAGCATGACAATTTCAGTTTTTTGTAAAAAAAATAATAAATTACCTTAGTTCATACGTTTCAACGTTCAGTATGTCTAATTCTACCTAGAATTTTGCTACGTTTGCGCGTTTTTTGCGTCTATCTGCTTAATCATTTATAGATGATAAGGAACGATAAAAAATTAAATCATACACAACTAACATTTTTCGTAACGATGAATTTTAAATTTAAAATGCTGGCATTGGCGCTTATCATAGCTGCCGCTAGCGCTCAGGCTCAACAAAAAGCACCTGAAAACTGGTTTACACTTGATCCTACAACCGACAAGGTACAAGGTACAAGTGCCGATGCTGCCATCAAAATGCTCAAAGAAAAAGGCAAAAAAGGCCAGACTATTATTGTAGCTGTTTTAGACTCAGGTGTGGATTACAACCACGAAGACCTAAAACCTATTATGTGGACCAATCCAAACGAAGTACCTAACAATGGTATCGACGAAGATGGCAATGGTTACATCGATGATATACATGGCTGGAACTTTATTGGCGGCAAAGACGGCAAAAACGTTTCACATGATTCTTATGAGATCACACGCGAGTATGTACGCTTGAAAAACCGTTTTGCCGGCACAGACCCTTCCAAACTTTACGGCGATGCAAAAAAAGAGTATGCTCAATTTGAGGAAATTAAAAAAACTTTTGAAGAGCGTCGTGGCGAATTGGAAGAACAAAAAGCAGGTGTAGCAGCGCAGTTTACCAAAATTAGCGCGGCTTTTGCTACTGCTCAAAAAGAATTGAACAAAACCGAAATAGTGGAAGCAGATCTTGCTACTTTGAAAGCGAGCAGCAATAAAGAAGCCAATGCCGCTGCTACATCTTTAGAAAAAATGTTCAAAAATGGTGTTACTCAAGCAGACTTTGAAGAACAAAAGAAAGAAGCAACCGAGTATTTCGACAATGGTTTAAACTATGGTTACAACCCTGATTTCAACCCACGTACCATTGTAGGTGACAAATACGACGATCTCAACGACCGCTACTATGGCAACAACGATGTTCAAGGCCCCGATGCATTCCACGGTACACACGTAGCAGGTATTATCGCTGCTGTGCGTACCAACGATATTGGTATCCGTGGCGTGGCTGATAATGTTCGCATTATGAGCGTGCGTTGCGTTCCAGATGGTGACGAGCGCGACAAAGACGTAGCCAACGCCATCCGTTATGCGGTGGATAATGGCGCAAGCATTATCAATATGTCTTTTGGTAAAGGTTATAGCCCAAACAAACAATATGTGGACGATGCTATCAAATATGCCGCAGAACACGATGTATTATTGGTGCACGCAGCTGGTAATGATGCTGAAAACAACGATACAGATCCGAATTTCCCGAACGATGGCTATTTAAAAGCAGAGAAAAAAGGGTTATTTGGTAAAGAAAAGAATGCACCCAACTGGATGGAAATTGGTGCGTTAAGTTGGAAAAGCGGCGAAAAAAGCCCTGCAAATTTTTCCAACTACGGTAAAAAGAATGTTGACTTGTTTTCACCTGGCGTAGCGATCTATTCTACCATTCCAGGTAGCAAATATGGCAATGCACAAGGCACCTCTATGGCTGCTCCTGCGGCAGCGGGTGTGGCAGCAGTATTGCGCTCTTACTATCCGAACCTCTCTGCGGAGCAGATTCGCGAGATTATGATAAAATCAGTAGTACCACAAACAAGTGGCGAGGTATTCAAGCCTGGTACTACCGAGAAAGTGAAATTCTCCGAACTTTGCGTAAGCGGTGGTGTAGTAAGTACTACTAATGCTGTTGAATTGGCCGAAAAAACAAAAGCAAAGCGCAATAAAAAGGCGGTTTGGCGCGAGGCTGGTTTGGGTAAAATGGTGAAGATTAAAAAGAAAGACGCGGCAAGCGGAAAAGCTTAATTGCGCTTTTCTCTTAAATATTTACATAAATGGGGGTATGCTGATGTATTCAGGATACCCCTATTTGTTTAGAGATTATGTAACTTTATTTTTGATGCAGCCCCCCTACCCCCATCTTCTTTCCTTTTTTCGCCGTAATTGCCCCATTATGGCTTCAAAAAGCGTATTGCTGGGAACAAAAATCTCTAATTCCTGCCTATTACAAAAATAAAATTACATAATCTCTATTTTTTAAATATTGCAGTATCTTTGGAACTTACTTTCCATTCATTTTTCTATTTTTTTATGTCAAAATACTACTATTTACTCTTTTTATTAGCCCTTAACACTACCCTTTCGGCTCAAACGGGCTACCTCAAACCACCTCAAAAAGTGCTAGATGTGGTGGAAGCCGCCCCGACTCCCTCCGTAAGTGTAAGCCCCGAAAAGGATGCGATGATGCTGGTCGATTACAATCCCAACCCAGGGATCGCTACACTGGCGCGGCCATTCTTAAAACTCGGCGGCCTCCGTATTGATGCCGTCCGTAATTCCCGCCAACGCATCACCGAGTTTACAACCATTAGAATCCAGTGGCTGTCCGATGGCAAAACGGTCACCATTGCTGCACCTGTAAATGGCCGTCTTTCTACTATGCCTCAATGGGCTCCTAATGGTAAACGTATTGCCTTTAGTGTAGATACCGATCAAGGTGTGGAATTGTGGACTGCCGATACCAAAACAGGCAAATCAGCGCGTTTAGGCCAGTTTTATATTAATGATGTATTGGGAAGTGCCTTTTTCTGGCTCGACGATAGTGAGCAATTGCTGGTGCGTACCATACCTGCTGGCCGAGGAGCAATGCCCGCGACGCCATCGGTACCAACAGGACCTAATATTGACGAAACTTATGGCAAAAAATCGCAGGTAATGACCTATCAGGACTTGCTCAAATCACAAAGCGACGAAGATCAATTTACGTACTTGGCTACGGCACAATTGGCCTTGGTAAATGTGCAAAAAGGCAAATTCTCGTTGATTGGCGCGCCAGGGATGTTTATGCAAACGGCCTACTCCCCTGATCAACAACATATTATGGTCACCCAACTGCAACGCCCGTTTAGTTTTAGGGTACAATACAGCAATTTTGCTCGAAAGACCGAAATTTGGGATAAAAACGGTAAAAAAGAGCATACACTCGTCTCATTAGGCGTTACCGACGAAATTCCACGCCAAGGTGTTATTACAGGCCCTCGTGAAATGGATTGGCAGCCGCTCCATCCTGCGCGCTTGGTTTGGGCAGAAGCACTCGATGGTGGCGACCCAAAGAAAAAAGTAGAACGTCGCGACAAATTGATGGTGTTAGATGCTCCTTTTTCGACGGCACCGCGTGAACTGCTGCAATTGCGCCAACGTTATTCTGGGTTTGATTGGACAGCCAATAAAGACATTGCACTCCTTACAGAATACGACCGCGATCGCCGTTGGGTGGATGTATGGAAAATAGATATGAATAAACCCACACAGTTGGATACCATGTTTAGTTTGAGTGTCAACGATGATTATAATAATCCGGGAGATGCTGTATATCAACGTTTGCCGAATGGCGAATACGTAATGGCGCAGGAAGGAGATTGGGTGTATTACCAAACCGAGGGCGCTACCCCAGAAGGTAGTTTTCCTCGTTTAGACAAGGTTAATCTAAAAACGCGCGAAAAAACGACGATTTTCAAGTCAAAACCTAACACTTTTGAAGAGTTCGTTGCTTTTGGCGATAAAACATACACCACTATTATTACCCGTTACCAAAGCCAAAAAGAGCCACCTAATTATTTTGTTCAAAATACCAACAGTGGTAATCGACGAGCATTGACGGCCTTTGCTGATCCTGCGCCACAACTCACCGGCATTCGCCACGAATTGGTAAAATACAAGCGCAAAGATGGTGTTCCGCTTTCGGGAACGCTTTATTTGCCCGAAACCTATAAAAAAGGAGATCGTTTGCCGCTTTTTATGTGGGCTTATCCGCTGGAGTACTCCGATGCGGCTACGGCTGGGCAAGTACGTGCTTCTGATAACCGTTTTACGTTTTACAGGGGTGATTCACCTTTATTTTTTGTGATGATGGGCTATGCCGTATTGATGGATGCAACCGTACCCGTGGTAGGTGATCCAGAAACGATGAACAATACCTTTGTAGAGCAGATTACTTCTGGTGGTCGCGCTGCAATTGACTATTTGGATTCATTGGGTATCATCGACCGTAAGCGTGTTGGGGTAGGCGGCCACTCTTATGGCGCATTTATGACGGCCAATTTACTGGCGCACTCCGACGATTACGCCTACGGGATAGCACGTTCGGGCGCGTACAACCGGACGCTTACACCATTTGGTTTCCAAAGCGAACGGCGTTCTTTTTGGGAAGCGCAGGATATATACATGAATTTGTCTCCATTTACACACGCTAATAAAATAAACGAGCCATTGTTGATGATTCATGGTGAAGCCGACAATAATCCCGGTACGTTTACCATTCAATCGGAGCGTTTGTTTCAGGCCATTAAAGGTAATGGCGGTACATCAAGACTGGTATTGCTACCTTACGAAAGCCACGGATACCGAGCGAAGGAGAGTATTGGCCATGTTTTGGCAGAGATGTTTAATTGGGCTGGCAAATACGGAGGAAATTAAATATAGTGTAATAATTACCGTACCTACTTATTGTTTATACACAGTAAGTAGGTACGATAATACCTTTTTTGGGTATTTTAAGGCAACAAAAGGTACATTTAAGGTCTATTGAATGATTTTAATCGAAAATAATAGTAAAACTATTATTTTCGATTGTTTTGCTTTTTTTGGCATAGATATTGTAATACGTTGACTAGTATTTTACTACTAACACCATCACATTATTATTTTATGCAAAAGAATAGTACTTTTAAAATTATTGCATTTTTACTTCTTCTTGTAGGAGGAAGTTTTATCCAAGGTTGCCAAAAAAAGGAAACCTCAACACCACAGCCTGAAGGTAAAGATTTCAGCCTTTATCAAGCCAGCCTTGCGAAAGACTGGATGGATATCGCTTATAATTCCGTAAAACGCCAAGGTTGGTTTGCATTAGATGCTTCTAGGCTCTATGCCTATACGGCTATTACGATGCACGAATCCATGGTACACGGTATGCCTGATGGCAGATCATTGGTGGGTCAATTGAATGGTTTGGAGTCATTGCCTGCACCTGATGCGGGTGTTGAAATTGACTATGGTATTGTGCTTTGCCATGCTACACCTACTGTAATTAAGGCCATTATGGGAACAATCGCAGAGGATTCTAGGATTCGTATGGAAGAAGTAGCGAACCGCCAGGAAAGCGATATGATCGCGGAATTTGGGCTTAGCGCACAAGTTGTAAATGATTCTAAGGCTTATGCCGATCGTTTATCGGGTGCAATTTTGGCTTGGGCTGCTACTGACAACCGTATTGGCCTTGAAAACTTGCCTTATTACCCCAGTACTGACAAAAAATGGTATTATAAACCAACTTCGCCTAACACACCATGGTTTATGCAGCCATTTTGGTGGACACAGCGTTCATTTGTTATTGAAAGCGTACAGATCTGCGAGCCAGAACCTCCGTTTCCTTACAGCGAAGAGCCTAATAGCCTGTATTATAAGGACGTAGAAGAGGTATACCTTGCGTCTTTCGATCCACAAAAAGTAGATATTGGTCGTTTTTGGGCAAATAATGCTGGAGCGTCGGGTACACCAGCAGGTTCTTGGTTAGCGATTGCTTCGCAATTGGTAGACCAGTATGATCTTG
>JAAFHO010000121.1 GCA_013297575.1 Chitinophagales bacterium | reverse complement strand
TCAAGGTAATCAACCTGCGTCCTTTGCCCCAATGGTCGTAAAACGAAAACCCAGTACCTTTTGTCCAAGATTGGCCTTCATCATCCGAAAACCGAACTATTTTATCATCTACGCCCGAACCATAAATGGCAAAAATACGATTACCGCCATTGTGGGGCAAAATATCAATTTCATCTGGTTCAAAGTTAATATCATCGTTGAGTAAAGACCAAGTGGTGCCATTCAAATTCCCTTTCCAAAGGTGGCCAACGGTAGAAATACCATAAATCGCCTCTGTTGCAGGATCAAAATCGATCACGCGCATATCACCTGCTTCGTTGATGGGGCCGCGTTCATGCCAAGTGGCTTCGATAAGGCCGCCAGCGAAGGTTTCAGTGACAGATCGGGAACTTACGCCAGTCCGTTTGGATTGCTTGAGGGCATAATTGCGCATCCAGTTTTCGTGGCGGATGGAGTCCACATTGGTACCAGCAGCCGCGAAATACAACTGCTCGCGATATACCTTTTTTAAGGAATCTTCGAGTATTTTACCGGCTTTAGTAGATTCAATATTTTCAGGAATAGCGGGCGTTTCATTAGAGGTAGTGTTTTTACAGGCGATAGCACAGCATGCTAAAAAAGAGAAGGCGAGTAATAATTTTTTCATGTATTAAAATGATGTTCGTATAGAGACAATATGATTAAATGTAATCACAAAGTTACTATAAGTTATTGAATTACTCGAAAGGTGCCTATAACACGATTACTTTCGTTGGTGTGCCGTCATGCCGCCCATTACTTTTTCCATGATTCGTATTTTTGCCCAGCGCGGCACTGTACGCAAGGAATAAACCAATATTTTAGTTAAAAGTCCGGGTAAAACGGTGGTTTTTCGCCCTAATGCTTTCAAAATAGGTACACCAATTTCCGATGGTTTTAGCGACATTGACATGTGCATATTTGCTCTTTGGCTAAATCCAGTTGCTACCGGTCCGGGTGCTGCGGCTAATACATCAACACCATATGGTTTCAATTCGACAGCCAAGGCTTCTGCTAAAGTTTGGACATAAGCCTTTGTTGCGGCATAATTTGCCGAATAAGGTGTGCCTTGGAACGCCACCATCGAACTCATTAAAATAATACCACCGCGTTTTTGTTGTGCAAATTGCTGGCTAAAATAATGGGTTAAAGACAGTAATGCTTCACAATTTACTTTTAGCATATTAATTTCGGAATGAATTGATCCATCGATAAATAAACCAGAAGTTCCATAACCAGCGGAAACGACTAAAAGTCCTATGTTCAAGCCTTGTGCGGATTGAATTATTTTATCAATACCTTCGTTTTCGGAAACATCGGAAGCGACAATTTTGATGTCAATTGTTCTATTTGCGCTCAATTGTTGGGCTACTTCCTGCAATTTTTCAACATTTCTTGCATGAAGGATAAGATTTAGACCAGCATCGGCCAATTGGGTGGCGAGTTCCAGCCCTATGCCCGATGAAGCACCTGTGACAATAGCCCATTCGCCGTATTTAGTAAGTAGCCTATTTTTTTCGTTATTTGATAATTGCATCTTGAATCGTTTGTGAAAATGAAATTTTGATTAGTTCAATAAAAATAATGTCACAAAGATTCATCGGTGCAGAGGTGCCAAACGATAACAAATGTTTAGATTTTTAGCAGATTGATAATAGTTACCCTTTAAAATCGAAGTCCTTTACTTTGATTTTACACATTTCGCCATTGGTTAAATTATGCCAGACAATACCTTCGATTCCAGTATCATTTCCAAACTTGGTTTTTTGCTCGGGCAGCCACTTTTTCAGCCCTTCAAAGTCCGCTGGGACATGTTCGAAGGTTACTTTTTCGCGCCAGTTGGCTAGGGAGAAAAAAAATAGCGTATGACCGATAAGATTCAACGGATTACCTTGGATTTTCTCACCTAATGCTTCTGCACTCCATTCTCCGTCGGGTACTGTAGAAAAATCTGTGTTTTTGACCGCTTCAAAAATATAAGCATCGGCGTTGTCTGTTTCGTTGGCATCGACATACCAAGGGTCGATGATGCCATTTGCTTTTTGGCTTTTATCCGGATTTCTGCGTTTTTCCACCCGAACAACAATATGGTTTCGGACAGTAATGCGCACGTTCATGCCATCTAGTTTTTCGGTAGCAACAGCGTTGTCAAAGTCAAAATGCTCGACGGCTACTTTTTCATTTACCTTTCGATTGGTGTCCCAATTTCGGTCAAATAGTGTTGGAATTTTTTCCATTTATATTGTTCTGTATAATGTCTAATGTGCAAAAATAGATCACTCGCGCTCCGCTATACAATTATAACAGCCTGGTTTTGCGTTATGGATATGGATATAGTGGATTTCACTCCGATCAAAACCTAATCTTAATTGTGTTGCTAGGTTTTGTCCTTCCGTAACAGTAGCATATTTCATCATCCCGCTTTTGTCATAGCCACGCAAGGAAAGCAACCGGTGGTTCAACATTTTAGGTATTTCATTTGTTCCCAAATTGGCCGTATTTGCTGTTTTTCTTATAAAAATGGGGCCACTTGCCTGATAAGGCGTATTGGTTTTATGGTGTTGATAGGGCAATAAAATAACTTCTTCTCCAATTGCGGCGTCTGCTAAACTTACCCTACATGGAAATCCGGGGAAAGCATCGACTGTCATTCTAACTGCGCCCATTTTTTCTAGTGCGGTATCGTCTAAATCGAAAAGATGACGAAATTCAGTGTCTTGTAATGATTTAATTTTAAAATTTGTAGCCATAATTTTTTCTGCAAAGGTCAGGCATGAAAAGTGGTTGACCCACCCGAAACTTGCTAAGTTTACATTGTAAGTGTCCAAATAATCTATAAAAATAAGATCGTCAATCGTTTTTTCCTACTTTTTCATCTAATAAAGTCTTGCATTGTGCGTCAAAAATCCGGTATTTGAACTCATTAATTGACAACTAAATTTTTGTTTTGATATGATTGTGATCCGGAATTTTTTTCTGTTCTGTTCGGGAGCAGATCCTTCCACTTTGGAGCAATGTCCTACCGATACCCATAAATATACTGGTATAGGTGCAACGGTGTTTTTTACGGGTGTACTGGCTTTTTTCTCCTCCTCTTACGCGCTTTATACTGTTTTTGATTCCGTTCCTGCGGCCCTTTTATTTGGCGCAGTATGGGGTTTGATGATTTTTAACCTCGACCGTTATATTGTGATGAGTATGAAAAGTCAAGGCAAATGGTGGCGCGATTTGTTTATTGCCCTACCGCGTGTGGGTTTGGCGGTATTGCTGGCCTTGGTGATTTCTAAACCATTGGAATTGAAGATTTTTGAAAAAGAGATTAAGGGCGAATTAGTGGTGATGGAGCAAGAATTGTTCAAAAAACAGGAAGACCGTGTAAAAGAGCGTTTTAGCACCGAAATGACGGATATTCAAAGCCGTATTCAAACCCTCAAAGCCGAAATAGCATCTAAAACTGCCCGTCGCGATACACTCACACTCGAGGCCATGCGGGAGGCCGACGGAACGGGAGGATCTGGTAAAAAGAATTTAGGCCCGATTTATCGCGCCAAAAAGAATGAGGCAGACTTGGCTTCCGCTGATTTTTTGGCTGCTCTCAGCACCCAACAACCGCGGATTGATTCATTGGAAGCACAGTTTCGCCAATTGGAAGCCCAACAAACACAGGGCATTGCTACGCTCCAGCGCGGTGCTTCCGATGGTATGGCTGCACGGATGGAAGCACTTTCGCGTCTTGCCCAGGGAAGTATGGCGATTTGGTTCGCTAGTATTTTTATTACATTGCTCTTTATTGCGATTGAAACTGCACCTATTTTTGTTAAACTCATTTCAACCCGCAGCCCTTATGATTATGTGTTACATCAAAGTGAGTACGTGTATGAAATGAACCATTTGGAATATACGACCACGCTTTCCAATACCGTAAAAAATAAACTCAAATACGAAACGGAAACAGGAACGCATGCCATTCAAGCGCAAATTGCTGCCGAAAAAGCCAAAATTGATGCTAAACTCAAGGGAACATTGGACAGTATTCAACAGCAAAAGGGATATAAATTTGATGGGGTATAAATATAATTAAGTACGAGGTCAAAAGTATCAAAAAAATATTATTTTGATTGAGCGTAGTGTCGGCGTGACTGCGAATCTGCTGTCGGCCGCTTAACGAAATGATTATACTTCGCGTCATTAGGGTTTGTGCAAATATTCATTATTTCCAAGTGATCCAATAGCAGAATTGGCCTATTGTCGGGGCGACTTTTTGGTCACCCCGACAATTTAGCACTAACCCCATTTGAGAGCCAACTTTAAAATTTTGTTGGTTAGTAGAGTGTAAATCTTTTGATAAAATGGGATATTTGATCTATACAAACCATCAATTTCAACAAAATTGTCGGGGTGACAGAAAAAGTCGCCCCGACAATACGCACATTTGTATTAAAGGACACTTTGGATGACTGAATATTTGCTACATCCGATGAAAAGTTCAACCACTCCGTGGTTATTAAATAATTACCGTATTTCCTAAATCCGAATTGCAATCAGGACTATTTGATCGGTACAATTTTTACGGCAAAGAGTCGCTTGCTGGCTACGGAATGGTGTAATGGAAATCCTGGACTTTCAAAATTTAATACATTGGGTTGATCTGCTTCGATACCACCATGTAAGTACGCAACGGTACCTCCATTAGGGTTGGCAGCAATAAATGCATCGTAGTTAATTACGCCATTTTGGGTTAAATTGTCTGCAATTGTCCAGTGCATTTCTGATTCAGCCCCGTTAAAGGTCACCGATCCAACGGGCAAGGTAGCGGCTGGAATAGAATCGCCAACTGCGGGCAGTATCAATGGCGTTTTAATGGAAGGGAAAGAATCTGGCAATAAATATTGCAGTAGTCGGCCATTAGCGGGCATCACTACCGTCGTAAATCGGTTAGTAATCGGGATGGATGGTATTGTTTTGGTGTTAGCCGCCGTAAGCAATGTCGGTTGCGTAATAGGAGCGCCGGTAAACCCTTTAAAGGTCATACCCCCCAGTAAGGAGGCATACGAAGTTTTGCGGGAAGCACTATGCACGGGTACCACTTGGCAAGTATATACATTCCAATACAGGCTATCAGGTAATTCGGCAGCGCGGTCAGGGTGGATGAATACGCCTGTATTAAAATTGGTATTGCCATTTTTGAATACGCCTGAATAGTACATTAGGGCAGGACTTCCATCGGTTGGATCGGTAAAGACACTCATGCTTCCATCGCGTCGGCGGAAATTACCGGCATTGGATTTGGGATCGGTTACGCCATCAAAGCAGGTTGGACATACGGTAATAGGCCCCAAAGACAAGGTAGTACCATCATCGGTATAGTTAAAGGATCTAATTTGGTGAGAATAAGCATCTCCTGCTAATGAAAAATTCCAGCCAAACACCAAATAAACAGTATTGCCAATGGTTTCTAATTCTCCGCCTGTAATAGCGAGCATGCTATCTTGGGCTTGACGCACATTGGGCGGACTTACTGTTTTATTATTCATCACAGCATCAATCAGTACATCCATATTGATGGCCGTCATCAGTGGTTGGGTGATGGGGCCGTGTGGCGCTGCGCCATCTTGGGTCTTCTTCGTTGACATTAATTCCAATAAAACTGGGCCTGTATGGCTTTTTAATTGGGTGGGTACGTTGGCATATTCAAGTCCACCTACAATATATAATGTGTTGCCATTCTGAAAATACTGGGCATTATTACTGCGGAATTGCGTGCGATTAACCCCTAAAATGTTTTTGTGTGGCATACTAAAGGTTGCCCAAGTGGCAGGATCGCTCCAGTTTTTGGTGTCAATAACATAAATATTGGTGTTTGCATAGGTTTGGTCAAAGTTGTAATCGGGGTGCATGCCATTGATACGACCTCCAATCATAATGATTTTATCCTTCCACACCGCATGAATATAGGAGTGCAGTCCTGGTAAATTAGGATTGACAAATTCCTGTAATTGTATAGTGTAAGGTGGTGTGGTCGAATCCACTACAGCAGTGGTAATCGGTTTGGGTGCTTCTGTACAGCTACCCCAAGCCATCAGCGTTATGGCTAATGAAAAATAAATAAATCGTGGTGTCATACTAAAAAATAAATTTTGAAAGGCAAAGTTAGTATGACACAAAATAAGTATTTACGCGTAGAAATACCTGTTTTTTAAATAGGTGTTTTTACGTGGGGGGACGGGGGGGCATTACTCCAAATGAGCGGAATGTGCCTTAAAAATACAAGTTCCCGCTAAAAAGATAGAGCAAGTTGGCGGGAACTAGGTTTTTTTACTACCTTGCAGCCAAATTGCTCGCAATAATATGGAAAAAATAATTGGAAGACAAGACGAAATAGCAATATTAAACGCGCTCAAAAACTCTAAAAAATCGGAATTTGTAGCAGTTTATGGCAGACGACGGGTTGGGAAAACATTTCTCATCCGAAATGTTTTTGACGCGCCATTTAGTTTTCAATTGTCGGGGGTTGCCAATGTTGGCTTAAAACAGCACCTCACAAATTTTCACAACGTATATTTAAAACTGCATCCGGATGCTCCTGAAAAATCGGCACCCAAAGATTGGTTCGATGCTTTTAATAGATTAAGTCTATTATTAGAGCAGCAAAACACCACTAAAAAAGTTATTTTTTTGGATGAATTACCATGGCTCGATACCCCACAATCTAAATTTATTGCCGCGTTGGAATATTTTTGGAATAGTTGGGCATCCGCACGCACAGATGTTTTATTGATTGTTTGCGGCTCTGCGGCTTCTTGGATTATTAATGAATTAATCAACAATCGAGGTGGTCTTCACAATCGGTTAACGGAGCGAATTTTGTTAAAACCTTTTACGCTTTCCGAAACTGAAACTTTTTTAAAAGAGAAAGGGGCAAGATACGACCGCTATCAACTTTTGGAACTTTACATGGCCATTGGCGGTATTCCGTACTACCTCGAGAGCATACAAGTGAATCGTAGTGTTGCCCAAAATATTGACCGTCTATTTTTTACAGAAGGTGGACTATTGGCTACCGAATATGCTAATTTATATCGCTCTTTGTTCAATAATTATGAAAAACATACCGCAATTGTGGAAGCATTGTCCAATAAAGCCAAAGGATTAACCCGCAAAGAATTGGTGGCTTTGACGAAATTATCAGATGGTGGCTCTATGACCAATCTTTTAGAAGAATTGCAACAATCAGGGTTTATTCGCCGCTATTTGCCATTTGGTAACAGCAAAAAAGAGGTGCTTTTTCAATTAATAGACCCTTTTACTTTGTTTTTTCTCACTTTTGTTAAAGATAGTAAAGCCGATACGAATGGCTCTTGGATAGCACAATTAGAAAGTCCAAAATGGCGTGCGTGGAGTGGCTATGCTTTTGAATATATATGTCGCTATCATGTTGATGCCCTCAAAAAGAAGCTAGGTATCAGCGGTGTATATGCTGAAATATCTGCTTGGAGAAGTAAAAAAAGCGAAAAAGGAGCACAAATAGATCTTATTATTGACCGAAATGACCGCATTATAAATATTTGTGAAATGAAATTTTCTACCAAGGCTTATCTCATCACGAAAGAATATGCCGACAATCTGCAAAACAAACTCATGGCATTCAGAACAGAAACAGGGACTAATAAAACCTTGTTTTTGACCATGATTACCACTTATGGCCTTGTACAAAATGAGTATGTACAACGTTTAGTCAACGATTCGATGGATATGACAGCGTTGTTTGATTGATGGTGTATTAAATAAAATTATATGTTTTTTGTTTGAGAAGACACTAGAAACTTAGATCACACACAGATGCGGCTATTCGCCATATTTCCCAACTAGGTAAGTATCTAGTAATCTAATGCACGACATTTTGTATTCTTAAAGTTGTTTTTGAGTTAGTATTTTCAAATTCAATCGTATTGAATAATAAGCAATTGTATGTACATAGCACGGTGTTTCTAGTGAAATGAGGTGCAAACATAAGTATTAGTACCCAATGAGCAAAACTTTGGTGATGAAAGCACTACTTAGGCTAAGCATCTTTTCAATTTACTACTTTTAATCACATTTTCACAACAACCTTTTTCAGGAGTAGGCCATCTACTAAAAAGGATACCCAAAAGAAAAATTCCAATTCAAATTCTCCTTCCGCCATGCACCACTACCGAACTGTAACTGGTTGCCGATCCACCGCTCGCCGGAAGGGAGGTAGGGTTTGGATAACGGAAACGCCACATCGAGCCGTAAGACAAAATAGTCCAGATTGATCCGAAGTCCCACACCTGTACCCACGGCCAGTTCTTTATAAAAACGATTCAGTCGGAACTGAGATGCTTCCGTGGCATCGGGGCCAGAAGTAAGCCATATATTCCCAGCATCCATAAATACCGCCAATTCGGGGTAGCGGCCCAACGAAATCCTGTATTCCAAACTACCCTCTAAGAGGAGATTACCCGTGTAATTACCCACAGAAAGCGTGCTGTTGCTGGTACTACGCGCCTGAGCACCAGGCCCAACTGTACGCGGGGCAAAAGCCCTAACGCTGGAGGCACCGCCAATAATATAGCGATCGATCAAAGCAATCGTTCCGCCAGCATGTAGTGGAATACCGGCGCCAACAGCCAATCTCATCGCTAACACATTTCGCGCATTGGTCTTTTGGTAATGTCGGTAATCTGTTTCGATAAAGAAATTCCGTGGACTGGCGAGTTGGTATGCCGCTGGAAGGTATTTGTTCCTGCTATACCCACTTATTTGGGCTGCAAGCCGCAGGCGAAAATAATGGGTCAATCGCCTAGATGGGCCTAATCGCTCATCCAATGAAAAGGTATAATTGGGCTTATATTCTAAAAAATTCAGTAATGACGCAGTGGTTCCAGTGGTATCGGTAGGAATACCTTCCATGATTCGTTGTCGAACAAGTTCCTTATTGAAGGTCGAAAATTGCAACCCTAGGTTAAGCGGATTAAATTCTTGCGAGATCGAACCATTGCGCTCGTTTTTCCACATGTAACCAGCCTCCCCCGAAATCCGCTGCAAACTCATTCGGAAGGTGCCTAATTCTGGTAAATCGAATTTGAACCAATTGGTTTCATGCTTTATATTGAACGTGGTTTTGATAAAAGAATGCCAGTTTTTGGGCTGAAGAAAAATAAGACGGGGTAAACTCAGTCGGGCGGAAGCATCACTGACAATAAAATCTTGAAAGTCAAAATTGTTATTTTTAGTGCGCAGGTAAGCGCCATTGAGCGCCAGTCGAAGGGCTTCTGCGCCACCAAAAAGATTGCGGTGGGTGTACGCAATACCCGTTCGAACACCATTGTAAAAACCTGCGGAAAATACCCCAGACACGGTGCCTTCTACCCGTTGAGGCCGAAATGGAGTAAGGTAAATGCGCGCATCGAGGAGCGAATCTGCCTGCGGTGATTCCTCGAAGCGGATATTGATAAATTTATAAATATTCAAGTTCAGCAGGCGATGAATGGTGGATTGGTAGGCATCATTGGAATACTGCGTGCCGCAACGGAGTATGATTTGCTGGTTGAGCATCGACGGTTTGGTCCTCAAATGGTGGTAAAAATAGGCGGGGCAGGACTCATCCAGGGTATCCGAACCCGTTTTTGTGGTTGCCTGTTCTTGGGCTAAATCGTAATCTGGGAATACGGTAATGGTATTCACTTCGTAGCGCTGGCGTTCCTGCTCGCTCGTTTCGCGCTTTATGCGCAAGGTTAGGTTTAAAGCACCTACTGGGTGTAAGGTGTCCGCCTCAAAAAGTAAGTTATCCGGGGTGAAAAAGTACCAGCCTTGGTTGCGCAAGGTATCGGAAATCCGCAAGCGTTCGGCGAGCAGATTTTCCAGTTGATAATACGCGCCAGGCTTTATCAGGGATTTTGGTTGTAAAGCAGCGATTGTAGCGGTAAGGCGGCTGGAATCACTTGGATAGTTGATATGATCTATTTTTTTGCGGGCCGACTGCACCTTAATGTGATACACTATTTTGGCTTTGCGTTTTTTAATTTCAACCTTTGCATCCACTTTTACGTTGAAATATCCATCATTTCCGGCCCTTTCCTCCAATAATTCCAGATGTCGGTTGCGAATATTGGGTTCATATAGGACTGGTTTTTCACCTAATTTATAAGCCACAAAGGTGCCAAAACTCTTTTCACGGCTGTTTTTAAACATGTAATACAGCAACAATTTAGGGCGCATCCACAATATTTTTTTGTTGGGACGGGGCAGAATAACTGATTTTTTTAAGTCGGATTTTAGGCCCTTTGTTTCCCAGTCTTTATCCGTTTTTTCGATTTTTATCTTCGCCCCGGCGTACAATATCTCACCGTCAGCCAGTCGGCCAGTACCTGTGCAGCCCGATCCAAACACTAGGCATATCAATGTAATCGTATAAAGTATCCAACGTATGTTCATTCCCTATTTTTTGCCAAATTCTTTGGTGAATATCAAACCAGCACCTGAATTTCGAAGGTTGCTGGTGGATGTATTGAGCAATTCAAATCCCTGTTCCGAAAACACGGTAATCTTAAAAACGCCATTGGGGGTGAGGGCATATTCCACGGAGGCATTTTCTAATGCGCTGCGGGTATCGCCGGTGCTGTTACCAACGGTGGTGCCACCCGATATTTTGAACGTAAGCCGATCGTTCCAAAAAGATTTTTGTAGCCGTAACTGATATTTTGTAGCCGTTTCTTCCGATGCCGTATTGGTGTTAGTACCCGCGCCAGTCGTCAAATCTATGTCTATCCAAGTCAGGTATTGATCTGCAAGCGCGTTGATTTGGTTGGTCAAAAAATTGGTTAGTCCCGACTGCAACGGATTTCCTCCGGTGGCCGATGTTAGCGCAAAGGACTCATCCCCAATAAAATTGCGCAGCAATAAAACCCCAAATACTTGCCGTGAGAGCCGATTTTTATCTTGATTGATCGTATTGAGTGCATTTTCTACCAAACTGGTCTCTTGGTTACCAAAATTGGCTGTCAATGTTCCTTGACTTACTTCTTTCGGGTAAATAAATTGAAAACCAACATCTGGCGTTTTTACCGATCCTGCGATGGAAGTTTGCAAAAAGAAAGTTTGTGCCGTTCGATATTGCGCTGTTTCATCCGCTGATGCATCCAACAATTGGGCGGCAACTAAGGGAAAAGGGGATGCTTTGAATCGATACTGTGCTTTTATATCCAATTCGGGCGCTTTTATATCCCCAGTCCAGATAATGGCACTTCCAGTACTCACATCAAAACTGCGTTGCACAATAGACTGGTAAGAATAGTTGTAGATGCCG
>JAAFHO010000120.1 GCA_013297575.1 Chitinophagales bacterium | reverse complement strand
CACAAACCGGAAATGCCCGTCAGCAAGCAGCATCTATCCTATTAAAGCAAATTAAATAATTATGGTAAGCAGCCGATTTAATGTTAGCAATGTTATAAAAAGCAATAGCATCGTTGCAATATTGGCTTTAGTACTTGTAATTGGCATTGGATTGTGCAGCCAAACAAATGGCCCCTCCTCCCCTAGTGCAACTTGGAAAAGGGATTCAACTGCTTATATACTACGCGAAAAAGCAAGGTTGTTATATGAGGCAGAAGTATATGACAGCTCGCTCTTGTGCGCTCGCGCAGCAGCCGAACGAGGGGATAAATCACAAGATTGGCACACTTGGGGTGAAGCACAGACCTATATCATGGCCGCTCAATATTATTTGGGGCAGACCGCAGAAGCCGCTGCTGGTTTCCCTAAACTGGAGCAAAAAGCCTTGACGGTGATTCCGGTGGATAGCGCTTTTTGGACCGATTATTTCAATACAGCAGCAGCCATTTATGACGATTTAGGTAATTATGAAGCAGCCATTGCAGTAGGTAGAAAAGAAATTGACTATTATGAAAAAACCAATGATGTTGCCAGCCTAGCATTAGCCCGAAATAATGTGGGAGGCTATTATCTGAACCGCGGTGATTATGACCGTGCATTGGAATATGTGTCTGCAGCGTTACAAGGGTATTTGACCATTCCAAGTACCTATGAAGATCAAGTTGGGACAAATGCTAAACTCAGCGAAATCTATACTCGCAAAACCGATTATGCCAAGGCCATTCATCATGCTGAAATCGGTCTTAATATCCTAAAAACGAAATGCCCACAAAATGCCGAACTTGAAGCCAACTTAAATTTATGCCTCGGGAGTGCTTATGCCCTTTTAAAAGAACATCAAAAATCGCTTTCTTATTTACACAAGGCACTTCAAATACAAAAAGAAAATAACATTAAACAGAATCTAGACAATATTTGGATAAGTTTGGGGTTCGCCTATATCCAAATTGGTCGTTACCCTCTAGTATTCCAATATTTGCAAAGCGCGCTGGATGTGGTGCAGCCCAATTCGCCTAAATATGCAAGAGTATGCAGGTATATGGGGGTACTACAGCAAGCAAAAGGAGATTTATGGTCGGCACTGGAATGGAAACAAAAAGCACTCATTACGCTGTCAGGAGTCGTTCCAAGCAAAGACTTACTCGAGAATCCGCCCATCAGCACCAATGGATATATTGATTTCTTGAAAGTTTTGACCGAAAAAGCAACAATTTTGCAATTACTCGCTCAACAGGAATCCAAACCTACTTTGCTGGAAGCGGCACATTCAAGCCTCGACTTGGCAACAGTAGTGCTCGATAGTATGCGCACGATTTATCAGGAAGGATCCAAACAATTCTGGAATGAGGAAGCACGCCCAATGCTGGAAAACGCGATAGATTTGGCATTGCAAATGCACCAAAGTACCGGAAATGAGATATACCTCACCAAAGCCTTTGCTTATGCCGAAAAAGGCAAGGCTTACCTATTATCAGAATCCTTGCGCGAATCGGCTGCACGGCAAAAAGCAGGGATACCACAGGGCGTAATTCAAGAGGAAAAGCAGATCAAAATTGATATCGCCTTTTACCAAAAACAAATTTTTGAAGCGCAGCAACTTAAGCATGCCGATACCACCAAAATCCCGCTTTGGCAATCAGAAATCCTTCGTTTGCACCGCAATCAGGAAGATTTACTGACCCGAATGGAAAAAGATTTTCCAGAATATTACCAAATTAAGTACAAACAGCAGATCTCTAGCATCCAAGATCTGCAAGGTAAATTGCCCGAAAACACTGGTTTATTGGAGTTTTTTCAGGGCGACAATGCCGTGTATGCTTTTTATCTTGATCGACAGCAGGCGTATGGACGGCGTTGCGTACCTGATAGCAGTCTAACGCATTTGCTCAAGGACTTGCGCAGCCAAGACACGGTACTATCCCGTGGCCGTGGCTCAGTTGCAGTTCAGACTTTTGTAAGAGATGCCCATTCGTTATTCCAAAATTTGGTGGCGGCTGTGGTACCTCAAATTCCGACCAACCTCATTATCATCCCTGATGGGCAACTGGCCTATTTGCCATTCGATCTGTTAGTGACCGAAAATGAGGATAAAAAAGACCAATCTAAATTTGCCACTTTACCATATCTGTTGCGAAAAACCACCATCCGGTATGAATATTCCGCTTTTTTAGCTTTTCAACCCATCGGCAATAACCATGCAGAACGTTTTTTTGACGGTTACGCTCCCGATTATAACCCCAAATTGCCCGAAGCAAGCGGGCGCGATGGAAAAACCGGCTGTTTAGAATGGCAAACTACCGATTTTGCGCCGCTGGCCAATAACCAACAAGAAGTAGCAGCAATTGCACAAATCACATCTGGCAATGCCCTGCTGGGTTCGGAAGCCACCGAAGAGGACTTCCGTAAAAATAGCCAAAAACCGCGCATACTACACCTAGCCATGCACGGATTCCTCAACGATTGCGACCCAGCATACTCTGGACTGGTTTTTAGTCCATACACAGTACAGGATTCGGTACTGGAAGATAATGATGGTATCCTGCACGCTTTTGAGATATACAACCTGCACCTGAATGCCGAATTGGCTGTGCTAAGTGCCTGCAATACCGGAAGGGGAAAGATGGCCAAAGGCGAGGGTGTAATCAGCTTGGCGAGGGCTTTCAAATATGCCGGATGCCCAAATATACTCATGAGCCTATGGCAAGCCGATGATAAGGCCACGGCCAGTATTATGACCCATTTTTACGAGCATTTGAACCGCGGTTTGGGAAAAGCAGAAGCGATCCGACAAGCAAAACTGGATTATCTAGGGGGATCGGCTCAGAACCATCCGTTTTTCTGGGCAGCTTTTGTTTTGATTGGCGATAATGAACCGCTCGAAGCCGCTGTACCGTGGATGCGCTATGGCTTTTGGGGATTTGGGATACTGGTGCTTGGTTTGTTCTTTTGGCGAAAAATGCACATAAAATAATATTTATTAACTTTAAAAATTAAACAAAAAAATGCCTAAAATTAAAATTGTTTCTACGTCTGGGGTTCACCCAAGCCCCCCTTCAGAAGCAACTGTTGACTTTACTGATTCCGGAACCGTCAACACATTAACATTTAAATGCCAATATTTTGATGGTACTGATTCTAGATGTGCAACTCCATTGACATTCCCTACCAGTGGGGTGACTATGGCAATCACGGCTGGGACAAGAACTACTCAATCAAAGGCAATAACACCGGAAAGCACTGGTTCAAATGTGGGCCTATGTGTATTGTCTGGCCCTTTTCAGGTTGGAGACACCATAAGTTTTAATTTTACCCCTATTGGTACCACGCTCTGCCCTGATACTGGTACCATAATAGTTCCACCACCAATAAATAGTGAGTATTAAATCCACCTGCAACATTTTCTCTAAGCGCTATTCCGAATCCCTGGTATAGCATTTTTTTTTGAAATTTTTTCTTCCTGCCATTGAGATTGCTTTGGAGGGTTCGTCTAACCGATAAATGCTTTTCCAAAAGGCAACCCATTTCGAAGGGCAAAAAAACCAATAAAGAACTGAAAACCAATACCCTAACTTTTGAAAAATTTTGAGTGTATAACAAAATCGGGCATAGCATTGAAACTGGGAGAATTACTTCCTTGTTCAGCATTAAATTAGAATGGAAAAAATGTCATACTCCAATTTTGTCACATACTCAAATAATCTCCGAAGTAATGGATCAGATATGATGGACAAAATTGAATCAAAGCATAAAAAAAGACTGCTTAATCTTATTTATATTGAGCGTTGTTTAATGAGGAATCCATCAACACAAATTTTGACAAACAAATTAAATGACATAAGTTCGATTCATTCACTTTAAAAATTAAACAAAAAAATGCCTAAAATTAAAGTAACCAAAGTATCTGGAATAGCTGACGCTAACAACAATGGCTTAAGTTTCACATGCCAATGGTATGATGATGAAAGCACAAATCCACGTGTTCCTTTCCCTATCGGTTTGACGATGCAAATCGAGGTTGGGGATAATGGACTAACTTCTCAAGCCCAAATAAAACAGTATGGGGATTCGGGAATTGGTGTATGTCCAGGTTTTTTTGATACCGGAGACACCATCAGGTATTATTTTAGCGATGGTAGCACTATAGATCATGGTTCTACGAATAGAGTACCCCCAACCCCAAGAAACGTATAAGTAAGAAAACCATCTAGTAATATTTTCTCCATGCGCTATTCAGGATTCCCTGGGTAGCGTTTTTTTTTGTAAAATTTTTTCATCCTGCCATTGAGATTGATTTGGAGGACTCGTCTAACCTGCAAATGCTTTTCCAAAACGCATTTGATTCCCTCCTTAACCACACCTTTATAACTGGTTGAAAAGGGATTTATTATCACAAATTTTAACACACAAATAAACTATATTAACAATGAAAAAGTCATTCAATTTCAAGCAAAGCACAAGCATACTAATGCTGACCGGTCTGTTTTTTAATCCTTTGGCTGGCAACACACAGGGCATACATCAAGCCTCTAGCACCGTGAGGAATCTGAACATAAAAAGTCCTGAATTAAGCAACATCATCAGTCAACTCGAAAATAATGCGCTTTTTATCCTTTTAGGGATGGTTGTTTTGATGGGTATCATCTGGATTTGTATGATATGCAAATCATGTACCGAATTGCGCCAAAAACCTAAAAGTATCCGCGTATCCGCGCTCCCTTTATTACTCTTCGTAGCGGGGCTTAGTGTTTTGGGTAGCAGTTGTTCCGCAACACAGCGCGCCATGGCAGATGAGATGCGCGAAGAAAATCCGGCAGAAAATCCGGCTTGCGTTTGTCCTACACGTCATATCCCTAATTACCATGGATTAGGACAACGCAAGAGTTATTATCCTTACGATAGCTACTCCAATTGGCACACCTCCTCCATTTGTAAGCATTGTGGAAAAAGAATTTTTTAAACCACTTTTTGAAAAGTGTAACGCTTGCTTCTATTTCAAAAAGATCAACCAAATAAACTTATATTACAATTAAAATCAAAACCATGCGTAGTCTAATTGCTTTTTCACTCGTCATCCTTTTGACCCAAATAGTACCTCAAACTGCTGCCGCACAAATCGCCAATACTTGGAAAGGTGGAACACCCGGCCAAGAGACCAACTGGGCATGTAGCCGGAATTGGAGCCTCGGCAGAATCCCGGATGCTTTTCATCATGTAGTGATCTCGGATGTATCCACTTCGACGGGCAAGTTTCCAGTCATTATGAAGGGCGATGTCGAGGTGTTGAGCCTCAAAATTACTAGCGGTGCGTCGCTGACACTCCATCCCCAAGCACGCTTGTTTGCTGAAGAGGTTGAAATTTTAGGTACTTGCAAAGGCTGCCAAGAGCGGTATGTAATCGAAGGCAACTTGGATACTGCTACAGCGCATTCTACAAAGCAGTTGTAGTGCAAATAATTAACAACAAATATAAATAATATTAAATTTTAAAAACATGAAAAACTTTTTTTTGCTCGCGGCCTTCTTGTTCGCCGCATTCAACACCCAGGCTCAAGACCTCACCCCCGAAATGATGACCCTCGCTAACAACTGGAAAGCCGCCCTCGAACGCGGTGACGCGAAGGCCTTAGCCGCCATGTACGCCGAAAAAATGGATTATGTAAATCCAGACGGCACCACCTCGACCGCAACACGTGCAGAAATCGAAGCCGATTTTATAAAAACCTTCGAAACCCATACAGGCACCCTCGAACTTGCCCCCGGCTGTACAGCGACCTTGCTGCCCGATAGCAGAGCCAACTTTAAAGGTGAGTTCACCCAAACCAGTACGGACAAAAAAACCGGCAAGAAAGAGGCCTTCAATGGCTATTTTGATCAACATTGGGTGCGCGAAGGCGGTCAATGGAAGTTGAGCGTTGTGAAGGTGACACCGAAGGCACAGGGAAAGGAGTAAAAGGTTAAACTATTATCGGCGTTTGCCAGCCACGCCGATATTAAAAAACCGTTCACTGCAAAGAAAGAATTTTTAAATTTTAAATAACTAAAAAATGCGAAAAATCTTATTTTATACTTTGCTTTTGGGCTTTGGCTGTTGCTGCTCAAACCTCTACGCCATTAAAGGAAATGAATGAAAAGAGTATAATGGTTGATATTGGAGCCAAATACAATGCTCAGAAAACGGAATGGCAATTTTCTCCGACGGATCGCTACAGAAAATTATTTAACCGTTGAATCAAAAAAATTTCAACAACAATGCAAAAATTAACAACCATGGCGCTGTTCTGCTGCTTCGTATGCTCCTTAGCAGCGCAAAAAGCCGCCAAACTACGCATGGAACAAACAGATCAGGGCAAATGGGTCATCATGGACAGCCGGGAAAAAGTGCTTTATGACGTATTCATATACGACAACGGCCCCGACTATCCTTCCGAAGGCCTGATTCGGGTGGTGAAAAACGGCAAAATTGGCTACGCCAATGCCCAAACTTACGCCATAGTCATCAATCCGAAATTTGATTGCGCCTATCCTTTCGAAGGCGGGAAGGCCAAAGTAAGCACCAACTGCCGAACCGTAAAAGACGGCGAATACGGTATCTGGGAAAGCGAGAAATGGCAGTATGTGGATAAGAAGGGGAAGTTTATGAAAAAGAAAAAATCCTAAGTAAAAATTAGACAAGAGGGCTGCCAAATAAAAAGTGGTCATCATTAAGAGTGGCTATGGCGGAGTTTGACGTATTGGAAGTTGCAACCGATGAAACGGTGAAAACACCCAAGTCGCGAAACGTCGGCAGGGTTTGAAACCCTGCCGACGTTTAAAACGCTAATTTTTTTAACAATAAAACAAGTTTTTTAAAAATGAAAAATCCAACATTCATCGCAGCATTCGTGCTCTTCTTTTTTGCGCTATGCGATAGCAATGCTCAAACCAGCAATAAAGTCGAAATAGGCACCATTGACAGCCTTCAATCCAATATATTGGGCGAACAACGAAAGGTTTGGGTCTATGTACCTGACGGTGCCAACCAAAAATATCCCGTCGTGTATTTATTGGACGGCGATGCCCATTTTTATTCGGTAGTGGGCATGATTCAACAATTGAGTAGCGTCAATGGCAATACAATGTGTCCAAAAATGATTGTGGTGGGCATACCAAACACCGACCGAACGAGAGATTTAACGCCGACGCATATCGATGCCGACCTGCCGATGATGGACAGCATTTCCTCCAAAACATCGGGCGGCGGCGAAAACTTTATCGCTTTTATCGAAAAGGAATTGATGCCGCATATCGAGGCAAAATACCCGACCGCACCTTATAAAATGCTCATTGGGCATTCGTTTGGTGGTTTGGCCGTCATGCAAACATTTACGCACCACAATCATTTATTCAACTCCTACATCTGTATTGACCCAAGTATGTGGTGGGATAAGGAAAAACTATTGAAACAAACGGAAAAGGTATTGGCAGAAAAGAAATTTGAAGGAAAATCCTTGTATCTCGGCATTGCCAATACAATGGAAGACGGTATGGATATTAAAAAAGTGCAAAAGGACACTTCTTTCGAAACAAAGCATATCCGCTCCATATTGGCTTTGCAGGCCGCTTTTGAAAAAAACAAAAAAAATGGCCTGAACTATCGCGGCAAATATTATCCTGATGATACGCACAGCTCTGCACCGCTTATTACCGAATACGATGCGTTACGTTTCTTCTTTGATTTTCTTCCGTTAAAATTCACGATGAAAGATTATGTAGATTCAACAGGTGCTTTGGCGGAGAAGTATAGCAACCATTATGCTAATTTATCTAAAAAAATGGGTTATACTATGAAGCCAGATGAAATGGAAGTCAATTATATGGGTTACGATTTCATGGGTAGAAAATTGTATAAAACAGCAGAAAGCCTTTTTAAATTGAATGTAACCTACTACCCCGAAAGTCATAATGCCTATGATTCTTATGGCGATTATTTCATAGCCATTGGCGACAAAGCGAATGCCAAAATTCAGTTTGAAAAGGCTTTGTCCATTAAAGATATTCCAGACACAAGAAAAAAATTGGAAGGGCTGCGGAGTAAGTAGAGAGGGTGTTATACGCCTTCCCTATTTTCATTGATTATTATACAATAAAACAAATTTTTAAAATGAAAAAAACAACTCTATTTCTCGCTTTTTGCCTTTTGGCAAACCTTGCTTTCGCTCAACAAAAAGACGATAAGCAACTCTTTGCCAACTTCGATAAAATGCTGTCGGAGCAATTCAAAACCAATGAAACGGGCGCTACGGCTTTGGTTGCCCGAAAAGGTCAGATTATCTACAAAAAAGCCTTTGGCATGGCTAATTTGGAATATAATATCCCGATGCAAGTGGATAATATTTTCAGAATTGGCTCTATTACCAAGCAGTTTACGGCGGTAGCAATATTGCAATTGATGGAACAAGGCAAACTGAATTTGCAAGATAGTATCACTAAATTTATCCCCGATTATCCAACACATGGGCATAAAATTACCATTGAACATTTGCTTACGCATACATCAGGTATTCAGAGCTATACGGGCATGAAAGATTTTGAGAAACAGGTAACTTTAGATTTAAAACCAACCGAATTGATTGATTATTTCAAAAATGAACCAATGGAATTTGCCCCCGGAACTAAATGGAATTACAACAATTCGGGGTATTTTCTGCTGGGCTATATCATCGAAAAAGTGTCGGGCAAAACGTATCCGCAATATATTGAAGAAAACTTTTTCAAGCCACTTGGTATGACCAATTCTCTCTTTGGCAGCGACTCGAAAATTGTCAAAAATAGGGCGGGTGCTTACGAAAAAGACAGCACAGGTTTTGTAAATGCCCCCTATTTGAACATGAATTTACCTTATTCGGCGGGTTCGATTCAATCTACTGTCGAAGATTTATTCAAGTGGCATCAAGCCGTTCATGCCTACAAATTGGTTAAAAAAGAAAGTCTCGACAAAGCCTTTACAAAATATAAACTGACCGACGGTAAAGAAACGGAGTATGGCTATGGTTGGGGTTTGGGAGATATTCAAGGAAGCCCGACTATTGGACATGGTGGCGGTATTCCCGGTTTTTTGACCCAATCCATTTATTTGCCAAAAGAAGATGTATTTGTCGCTGTTTTTTCAAATTGTGGTTGTAATCCACCTTTTGATATTGGCGACAAAATGGCTACACTTGCTATTGGCAAAACGATTCCGATCCCCAAATGGGGCATTATCGGCACCGCAACGCCGAATAATTGGGATACTGACCAACCGATGACTTACGACGAGGTGAGCAAAACGTGGAAAATTACCCTTAATCTCAAAGCTGGTGAATTTAAATTCCGTGCCAATAGTAACTGGAATATCAATCTCGGCGATACCAAAGGTGACGGCGTTTTGAAAGGCGACGGCGACAATCTCAAACTTGCTGCCGACGGCAATTATACCGTCACACTGAGCCTGAACGCCGCTGGCCTTTACACTTATAAACTCATTAAAAATTAAATCTAAAATACGATGCTATAAGGAGGGGGCAAAAGTCCCCCACCCTATTTTCTCAGTTTTCTACAAAAACAAAGCGTCCATTGTTATAGACTGATGCACTAGAGATTGCGCGTGGGGGTATTTTGGGTCAAACCATGAGTCGTGATGAACGTTAGCCAAAGTGCTTTATTCGTTTTGGTAGCATCTCTAAAAACACCGATTTTTATTACGGAGCGTGTCAGCGTATGCTTTTTCAATGGTAAAGGATTTGATTGAAAATTTCATTTCACACAAATTAATCACTTGGTCTCGGCGGTCAATCACGAAGGTCAATTTGGGCTTTGTCTGTGCCGTCAGTTCCCCCCCACGCAGAGGTTTGGGTTTGTACACTGCTCATAACAAGTGCATTTTTGATTTGCGATAAATGAAGGAGACATACCAAAAGTGGTTAAAAGCACAATCATTATTATTGGTGCTCTTCACTGATCTAAATCTTAAAAAACTCACAAAAAAGCGTTAATACAATTTTAAGGAAACAGCGAAAATAGTAGTACTACCGTTTGATATTTAATTATTTACACTTTAAACTTAATTTTATGTCACAACACTACAAAGTACTATTTAGTACGGCCATCCTCATGGCTTTTTTTAGCATTTCTTTATCTGCACAAAGCAGCAATATGCCCAAACGCGAGATTGGGCTTCGTTTCAATTCGCTCAATTTGGGCAGTGCTGATGGCTTTTCTGCTTTTTACAAAAAGGAAATTGGGGAGAACAAGTACCGCCGTTATCGTTTTGGATTTGGTAATATTGGTTTTAACCAAAATACTAATGGAGATGTGAATGTATCAAATTTCAACCTTGGTGCAAGCGTTGCCATTGGTACAGAACATCGGAAGCAACTCAGTAAAAAAACAATGTTTTACAGAGGATGGGAATGGAATGCGGGCGCTAATTTCTCAGGTAGAAACCAAGAAAATTTCGATTATGGTTACCATTTCAGTTTAGGCATTGGTTATGTTTTGGGCCTTCAACACGATATTAACCAGCATTTTGCAGTGAATATGGAGGCCATTCCAGGTATAGGATTATCAAATACATACAACCGATCCACAAGATCTAACAGTTTCAATGCAGGAGCATCTGTAGGTAGCACTGTGGCCTTATCGTTGGTGTACAAATTTTAAGACGTTGATTTGCAACTAGGAGTCAACATATGACGAACTAAACAACTGTAAATCAAGTAATTTTTTCAAGCGCTATTCCGAGATACTCGGGGTAGCGTTTTTTTTTATGAAAAATTTTCTTCCTGCGGTTGAGATTTGTTTTGAGGGTTCGTCTAACCTGCAAATGCTTTGTACAAAGCAAACGGGATATTATCGGAGTTTTTCCATCCTGGCGACGGAGATCCTGCTTATCATTTGGAGGTTCCGAATAAGATTTTAGGGGATAGGGGGTTCGTGTAGGATATTAATCCAAAAATATCTTAGTTAAATCTACTTCCAGATTGGGCACGATGGGCGTAGTGAGTATATCGCCCTCTACCACAGGAGGCAGGCCAATGAAGCGACCCTGTTCATTGAGTTGAAACACCTGAATGGCTTTTTCGATGGGCGACACGATCCAATATTCGAGGACACCAGCCTCTTGATAGAGTTCAAACTTATCACGCATCTCCGTTCTGCTGTTGCCCGGCGAGAGGATTTCAATAATAAGGTCGGGTGCGCCATTGCAGCCTCGGTCGTCTAATTTGGCAGGGTCGCAGATAACGCAGAGATCGGGTTGAACTACTGTTTTCACTTCTATGTCGTTGCGCATTCTAGTGAGGCGAACATCGAAAGGAGC
>JAAFHO010000012.1 GCA_013297575.1 Chitinophagales bacterium | reverse complement strand
TGCCCGAAATGTATAATTCTGTCAAATATTGGTTACCTTTGCGCCTGTTATTTTTAATCCGGCCATAATTGGTCACTTTTTTTAGCCATCCCTTGCGTAATCCCCCCGCGCAAATCCGATTTTATCAGTATTGGGGTAAAAAAGATCCTAGAGCTAGGATCTCGAAGTTTTGGCTACAATCGTAGTTGGGTTTTTGCAGTGCAAATCCTTGCGATTTCCCATATTTTTCTGGTTTCGACCATTGTAATCTCATGTTTGCCCCTCCGGTCAGGCTCGCGGTGAGGGGCTTTTTTCAAACGATAGTGTGTTGTGCACTTTTTTATACCCATACCATTGAAAACTAGAATACTTCATTGATATTGGTTGGATCCCGTGAGGTGCTGAAATAGAATATCAATGGAGTATTCTATTTCAGCATTGTTCCTAATTTACACATAATTACTTATAGATTAATGCAAAAGTTTGTTAGTTTTTTAGCCTTTACCCTCGTACTCCTCTTTATTTCTTGCAAAAATGACCCAGCAGCCACGGCTAATAATGGCTCATTAGTCCCACTCGAACATGCTAGTATTGTTAACTTAGCAGGCCATTGGATTCCTATGGATTTTTGCGCACGCGCCAATCAATACCAATCTGTTTTGAAAGCGATGAATAACGCGCATTTACCTTATACTTATGCCATTACGTTTAACGTGGATCAACCCGATAGCGTGACTTGTTATAATGGTTTTGAATCTTGGAAATTAGCCGCAAAGATCAATTTGGATACCATCGAACTGCTAGAAGCAAGACCCGGCAAATCAGTTTATTTGGTATATGATCCGGCAAGTAAGGACATCACTATGTTTGATGGCACCACAAATGCTGGTACACAAATGGATCGCATGATAAAATCTAAAGCCAATTCACCCACTGGATACCTTGCTTTTACTACGGCTTTAAACCACAATTTATTTGAAGGCAACTATTTCCCAGTTGGCAAACAAACAGATAAACCCGTTATGTTTACACCGGGTGGATATATCATGAACTTTCCCGATTACGATCGTTATGCACCCTGTACCGGTGGCGATTGCTTTATGTTGGGCGATGCGATGGATGTCGTGACTTTTGCTACAACGAAGGTCAAAGATTCCCAAAAATTGTTCGGATTTAGATTTAGCAATAATGGTGACACCCTCAGTTTTTACAACATGAAAGTGTCGGATACCGAAAAATCAGCGCAATTGGGTGGTGTTGCTTACCGATTCCTCCGCAAATCAGTAGATGAAAAGATAAAACCTGTTGAAAAACAACAAAAACCTGGCGAAAGCACTAAAAAATAAATTATGGCATCTGCATTAAAAAACTTATCCGAATACGACGATTCTACCATGCCCGATGCAAGTGCGATGCGCTTTGCTATTGTGGTAGCAGAATGGAATGCACATATTACCCACGCGCTGTACGAAGGTTGTTATGATACCCTAATTAAGCACGGTGCCAAACCCGAAAATATCCATACCGCACAAGTACCCGGTTCTTTTGAACTCCCTGCTGGTGCGCGTATTTTGGCCGGACAAATCAATCCCGATGCTGTTATTTGCCTTGGTTGCGTCATTAAAGGCGAAACCAACCACAACGAATATATCAATACTGCGGTAGCCAATGCGCTGGCGCAAATGAGCATTGCTTCTGGCCGTGCCTTTATTTTTGGCGTGCTTACACCCAATGACGAGCAACAAGCCCTCGATCGCGCCGGTGGCAAATACGGCAATAAAGGTATTGAAGCGGCTGCAACGGCCATCCGAATGGCATCCTTGAAATTGAATGGCAAAGACGCTAAAAAATCGATTGGTTTTTAGTCGATGCATCTTAAACCATTCCGTTTTTTTATACGGCTATGCCTATTTTGGTTAGCCTTTTTTGCGGCGTTTAGGCTTTGGTTCGTACTTTGGTTCTACAAAGAATGGTCGCCTCAGCAACCATTATCGGTATGGAAATCCTTTTGGTATGCGCTCCCTTTGGATTTGAGTATGCTGGGTTATTTGATGGCTATTCCTGCTATTTTATGGTTTCTGGGGGTATTACTGGGGGCTAAAACTTATAATTTCTTCTCAAAAATCATTTTGGGGGTTCAATTTATCCTGATTGGTGCCGCTGTCCTTGTGTTTGGTTCCAATATTTTTATATTTGAAGAATGGCATACACCGCTCAATAACCGCGCAGTAGCCTATATTGCTACGCCACAAGCATTGTTAAATTCCATGTCATGGGGTTTCCAAATCGCGAGTATTGTATTAATCATTGGTGGCATTGGGCTGTTTGTCCGTGTGTATAAAAAATGGATGGGTACTGCTGCAATTGAGCCCACCACACGCCGTTGGCATATCTTGTTTTTCCCGTTTATTTTAGGACTTTTAGTGATCGCTATTCGCGGCGGCTTTGGGGTGATGGCCATCAACGAGAGTGCCGTTTATTATTCCAACCACCCTTTTAATAACCATGCGGCTACCAATGTTGGCTGGTACCTAGGACATAGTTTTTTAGAAATACGATCTACCCAACACCGCTACAAAACAGACAACGAAAATAGCCTTGCCGAACTGCGCCCTCAACTGCTCCGCACATTTGCCGACACGAGTGGTACCACTATTTTAGCACAAAAAGACGGTACGCCGACCAATGTTGTTATTATCCTCATGGAAAGTATGACAGCACAAGTGATCGAGGAATTGGATGGTGAAAAAGGCGTTTGTCCCAACCTCAGCCATTTGATACAAGAGGGCGTGCTGATGACCCATTGTTACAGTAGTGGCTATCGCACCGATCAGGGATTAATATCCGTGTTGGCGGGTTATCCTGCGCAACCAGATCAATCTATTATCGTACAAATTGAAAAAGCCGCTGGCCTCAACTCCGTTCCGAAACTTCTCAAGGAAAAAGCGGGGTATTCCAGCGCGTTGATCTATGGCTCCGAACTTACTTTTGCCAATTTTAAAGTATGGTCGTCTTACCAAAAAATAGATCCAATTATCGGTATTGACGATTTTACAAAAGCCGAACGCACCCAACATTGGGGCGCTGATGATCGGATTGCACTACAACGGGCCGCTCAAGAGATCAGTAAACTACAGCAACCGTTCTGCGCCACTGCACTCACGCTTAGCCTTCATCCGCCTTTTGATGCACCTTGTACTCAAAAATGGACAGGAGGCACCACCCATGATATTTTCTTAAACCATGCCGCCTTTACAGACGATGCATTAGGAGCTTTTTTTGAAACCGCCTCCAAGCAACCGTGGTTCAACAATACTTTATTTGTACTTGTGGCCGATCATGGATCAAGTTGGCCATCTAATTTGGGACCCGATCATCCTGTCACGCGGCGTATCCCACTCATTTTTTATAGTCCTTTGCTCAAAAAAGAGTGGCGCGGTGCAAAATTACCCGTTTTTTGTAGCCACCACGATATTCCAGCCTCTGTTTTGGCTTGTTTAGCACAAAAAACAGTGCCTGCAACTGAATTTCCTTTTAGCCGCAATATCTTTGCGATGCAAAACTGGTTTGAGCAGCATCCAGCCGATAAAAGCCATAATTTTAGTTATTATACCAACGAAAACGGCCTTGGATGGGCAACACCAGAAGGCAATGGTTTTTATTGGTTTGGCACCAAGCAATGGCAATTTTATGGAGATACGCTTCCTGTAACAGGGCAAAAAGATGCAAGAGCGTATTTGCATTTGCTATATGAAGACTTTTTGCAAAAATAATAATGGTTCAACTGCTTTGGCAGATTGCTAAATCAAATGTAACTATCAAATAGAATAAAATGTACGAAACCGTCATAGGGCTTGAAGTCCACGTCCAATTAAATACCCGCTCCAAAGTTTTTTGTGCGGACGATGCCTCCTTTGGCGGCGAACCGAATACCCATATCAGTATTATTTCGCTGGCGCAACCGGGTACTTTGCCTCGGCTGAATGAACGCGTGGTGGAATCGGCAGTCAAGGTAGGTTTGGCGATGGGCTGCACCATTGACCAGGCCTCTTATTTTGACCGTAAAAACTATTTTTACCCCGATTTGCCGAAAGGCTACCAAATTACACAAGACAATAAACCCATCTGTGTAGGGGGTAGCGTACGTATAGGCGAGCGCGTAATTAACATCCATCATATCCATATAGAAGAAGATGCAGGCAAAAGTATCCACGACCAAGACCCACAGGATTCGTTGATTGACCTGAACCGTGCGGGTGTGCCGTTATTGGAAATTGTAAGCCAACCCGATCTGCGTTCTGCCGCGGAAACCACCGCATTTATGGACGAAATCCGTAGGTTAGTGCGTTGGATCGACGTAAGCGACGGCAATATGGAAGAGGGTTCAATGCGCTGTGATGTAAATATTTCGGTGCGAAAAATGGGCGAAACCACCTATGGGCAGCGTTGTGAAATAAAAAATGTGAATTCTATGCGCTTTGCAAGAAAGGCTATTGAATTTGAAACAACACGCCAAATCGAAATTTTGGAGCAAGGTGGCACTGTGCAGCAACAGACCCGTGGTTTTGATCCAGCAACCGGTACAACATATCCACAACGCGACAAGGAAAATGCACACGACTACCGGTATTTTCCCGAACCAGATCTACCACCAATCATCATTTCCGATGCTCAATTGCAGTCGATAAAGGAAAGTATGCCTGCATTGCCGGTCGATATGTTCGCATATTTTACAACTACGCTTCAACTACCTGCCTACGATGCGGATGCACTCACGCAGGAGCGCGAAGTAGCCACGTGGTTTAGTGCGCTCACGCAGGATACAAGCCCGATCATAGCCAAAGGACTTTCCAATCTTACGATCAATAAATTGCTGCCTTGGTGTGCAGAAATGAAGTGTGCATTGGCCGATTGTCCGGTACCCGTCGAACACTGGAAAGGATTGGTGCAATTGATAGAAGATGGAAAAATAAGTGCTTCGGCGGCCAATCAAAAATTGGTTCCGGCTATGTTAGAACAGCCCACTCAAACAGCGGCTGATCTTGCACAAGCCTTAAACCTACTCCAATCTGCGGACAATGATTTTTTAGCCAATATCATTCATGAAGTAGTGGCCCGCTTCCCCGATAAAGTGGTGGAATATAAAAAAGGTAAAAAAGGTTTGATCGGGATGTTTATGGGTGAAATTATGAAAGCCGCAAAGGGAAAAGCAGAGCCCAAAACGACGCAGGCCATGCTGGAAAAATTCCTTAATCAGTAAATTTTTATAAAAAAGATTGGCAACCGTACACTTTTATTTGGCGAAAAAAGTAGGAAGTGAGTGTGGGCAAAAATGGGCAAATTATTATTGGGCGAGGTAGTAATATGAATGATAATCAAACTAAATTCATTGAGTGTTGTATAGCGTATTAGGATGTTAAATGTTTATTTAGATGTATATGGTTTGGTAAATTACATGTTATCTTTGCACAAACTATTATCTACAACTTCATAATATGCCAAAAATTACCTTTAAAACACGCACCGAACTTGCTCATGAATACGGTATTGATCGAAAAACATTTATTCGTACACTTTCCCGTGAAGGTATTTTATTGCCAAAGGGGATAGTTACTTCAACGTGGGTAAAAATCATTTACGAAACATTGGGTCCCCCTCCCTCAAAAAACAGAATAATATTTCGTTTTACAAAAAATGATGACCCATCTTTCCCCATCTTTCCCCATTTATATTGGTTGGGATGCCTGTAATTTTGTGACTGCTAATAATTTTATTTTTCACCACAATTTAGGTATTATGTAAATTGCTATCGTTAGTCAAAGTTTATCTTTATCACATGTTCTGCTGTGCCAATTTTTTAGGCCCCAAATAGTTGATTTTAGCAGGTAGTAATAGTAAAAGGTTCATTTAGGCAAGAAAGGCTAAGGTGCACTATATCTAATCACTCAACACAATTATGAATACTTCTCTTAAAATTTTATCTTTTTTATTATTTTTAACCACTTTTGGTATCTATGCTTGTCAGAAAATGCAGACTAATGCAGAAAAGGATAATACCACAAGTACCACTACCACTACCACTAATGAACGCGAAGATGATATATGTACAATTGACAACGATGAGCCCGTAGATCTTGAGGTATCGGTTGTCGATGGTATTATGTGTTTTCCCGATCATGATGCATTAGTAAGTACCTTAGATGCACTTACCGAATATGATGTTGATGTGATAAATGATTGGGAAATAAAAAATAATTTCACGTCGATTACTTCATCGTATTACAACATAGATGAATTACCATACAGCCAACACTCGACAGAATTAGCAAAAGGTAGGCTGTCACAAATATTAACCCATGAATTAGTAGATGGAGCACAAGTAATAAGAATGCCAAAGTATAGTTTATATTTGGGTAGAGTACTTAACACCGATGGTTTGGTATGTGTTGGAGATTATATTGGTACAATATCGCAGAACTTAAATATTTGGACAAACAAGGCCAATAAACAATTATTACTCAATGCATTGAATACAAAAACATTACAGGAACCAGAAAAATTCATAGTCATCAATAATCAGTATTTCGGTGCAGAAGATCGGGATTGGACTGCTTTAACTTCATCCTGTCCACATAATAATACCTCATTCATTTCACCTACTCAAACTAGAGTAAATCCAAATCTGAATCGTAGGATAGAAACAAATTGGGAATTTAATCAGGTGACCACTCCCGCTAGTGGAGGACTGTTTGACTATGACTCTAAATTTATCTTGTATAGTACTTCAAAAAAAGGACCACATAATAAATATAAAACGGATCATTACCACTCTTACGACATTACTTGTGCTATTTTTAATCCAGCAGGGGTTCTAAGTAATCGGACAAGTATTGAAACACATTCTTGCAAAAAAACGGCTGTTTCGAGAAGATTTTTAAATGCATATCGTAATGTGACTACTACTTTTTTAATGACTAACGGTGGTACAATTCTCGTATTAGTATCCCCAGGAGCTGACAATAGCGGTGCAACAGGCACTGCCACCTCTCATAGAGGTATGGATGGACTGTATGCACGATTTGATTGTAATTAATATTAGTTGTATCGTAGGTGTTTATTATTTCGGAAACTAATGATTTATAAGTCCAAAATCAAAAAAATTGCTTGTGTGAAACAACAAACGCGACATTTTCTTTGGAAAAATAAATCATTGGTTTTCAAATGATCTTATAGGCGACATAGTAGTGTAAATATTTGAGGCTATAAAACTTATAATATTAAATATTTATTCATAAATAAAATATTTTATTTTTATGCTTTGTTAGTTTATCTGTACTTTTAGAAAATTGAATCATTCAAAAAAATTAAAGGTAGAAGTGGATTGTGTTTTTATCTTTTATAAAATAAAATTCTTATGTTTTGATAGCGCGAAATAATGCATAATAAATATTATATGAAAAACATAACCTTTGTAATTGTCTTTTTAGCATTGTTGAATACCCTACCAGCCCAGCGGATGTCCTATTTTTTTAGAACTGCGCTGGAAAATGCCAATTATACAACAATTGACGATTCTTGGCGGGATCAAAATACTTGGAAATATGGGCCGGTATTTGAATTAGGTGCCGCCTTCGCAGTACGTAAATGGTTCAATATAGAGAGTAGTTTGTTGTACCGCGAACGTAAAGCGTTAGAAATGTACACCTTCCCATCCGGCGGAGGACACCCACAAGGCTTAACCGCTAAATGGATATTTGCAAAATATCCTAGCAGCCCACAAAGTCCAAATTTTGATCCAACCTATTTTAAGCATTTACCCAATTTCAAATACCTCCATCTCTGCGTTACACCTACTGTGTCGGTAGGGCATAAGATGCGCTTTACAGCAGGTGTAGGGATTTTTGGAGGTATATTGCTAAATCGAGCAGACAAACAAGTCACTAAAGAAGACCTACCGCATGTCAAAGATTTCTTTCAGGCACCGTTTTATGTTTATGGCTCGGTAAACTATAATCTCTACGATTTTGGCTTTGCTCCTCGCGTGCAAGTGGAGTACTCCATTGCTCCAAAGCGTTGGATAGGGCTTACTTTTTCGTCACAACATTCACTCAGCCATTTGAACAACGATTTTGTTCGTCCCGGCTATTATTCAAACCTTAATATATTTTGGCTCACATTTTCAGGTGGGGTAAGTTATCGGATGGCATTTTAGTATTAATAGGTAGGATGAGTAGAAAGTAATCAGCCAAAAGTGATAAGTTATTGTTTACCCATTACTTAATCAGTAAAAGAAGCCCGGGGAAGAATCGAACTTCCACTGCCGGAGTCAAATTCCGGCGTACTAGCCGTTGTACGACCGAGCTATTAAGAGAGTTGCGTAGGCGGGACTCGAACCCACAAGACGGACGTATCAGATCCGCATGTTAACCATTACATGACCACGCAAAAAAAGACTTGTTGCGCAAGCGGGAATCGAACCCACAGCCCAGGCTTATGAGACCCGTATGTTACCGTTACACTACCGCGCAGCAAGTCCTACAGTGGGAACAATAGGAGTCGAACCTATACAGGCGGTGCTTCAAACCGCTGCTCTACCATTGGAGCTATATTCCCGAATTATTTCACCTTTCAAAATAGCGGAGGACAAGGGACTCGAACCCTCATCTCGACATCTGTCGAGAACCGCATTAGCAGTGCGGCGCAGCAAACCAATATCTGCCTATCTTCCCTGTTTTTAACATTGAATTTTATGAATATTCAATGCGGAGCGTGTTACTGAGCCGCTACAACGTCGTTCTCACTGGATCACTAAGGGTTTGTAACACGCGTCCACATCTTCTCGTATCCTGGGTAGGATTCGAACCTACACTGTCACCGTTCTAAGCGGCGCGCCTCCTGCCGATTGGGCTACCAAGACTGCTAGAAGATTGTTTTCATTCCATAATTGTAGCCACGCAAGGACTCGAACCTTGATCTCGGGCTTCGTAAACCCGGGTCCTTCCTTTGAACGACATAGCTTTGCTTCGGTAAACTCAGCAACCGTGCTTCGGTAAACTCAGCAACCGTGCTTCGATAAACTCAGTTATCTTTAATGTGCGGGAGGCTCGACTCGAACGAACATCTACGCGGTTCCAAACCGCGTGTCTTACCATTAGACTACTCCTACGGATATATTGTGTTGTTTGCACAAAAAGTACAAGCAAATAAGGCTGGTTGCAAGACCAGTCATGGCAAAAAGCAACGTCATGTTACTTTGAATACCGATAAAAAAAAGAAATAAAAAAGGGGAAATTGGTGGTCGATTAGCAGTTGCGACCGCCCATTCGTAGGAGCAGGCCACTAAATCGACTGTTACCCTGCGGAATGGGAGCGCAGTTTGGGTAACGTTGAATAATGAATAAAGTGCCGAGCATGATGTTTAATTTTTAAAAAACACGTACGCCATATTGACGTACAAAAACCATAACCAGATTTTGTTCCCAAAAGTTCCGCGCTAACTATTTTTTTTATAAAAAATTAGCCAATTATTTTTTGAGCAAAAAAAATCAGTTTTGACGTTATTTTTTCAAAAGGTTTGAAGCAAACAAGTTAACACAAAGTGATGTTTCTAAAATCGGAAACTTTTTCATAAAGCGATTCGATTTTAAAAATTCCTTGAGCGCATTGCAACAATTTTCTTCAAAAGTGTACCGTTCAAAGGTAAATACAACCCATTTCGCACCCTCAAATCTTATTTTATGCGGTATCTATTGTTCCTTTCGCTCTCTTTCCAGTCGCTTTTCGCGCAAAATTTAGTAGTAAATGGTAGTTTTGAAAGGACGCCAACTGATTCAAATCTTGCGAAACCACTGTTGAGTCATTGTAGTTTTTCGTCATATAGCGTGACTTTTAATAAGCACGTACAAGGGTGGCATACTTACAATATGCTAACGCCTGATCTTTTTGTAATTGATACTGCTGTAACGTGCTCGCTCCAACTGCCTGCACCACACAAGGGCATCCGAATGATTGGGTTAATTATGTACCTTCCGGGCACAGATGCCGACCACGAATACGATTACCACGAGTACGTAGAAGGGCGATTGGCGCAGGCACTTGTTCCTGGAAAACAATATCAAGTTAGTTTTTGGGTACACGAAGCCAAAGAAGTAGGCAGAAAACACCTCCAGCAAATCAGTCAAAAATCTGTTCGAGTAGAGGCTGTGAATTGTGGTAATTTTGGCTTTTACTTTTCCACCGAGCCGTCGAGCGATGCGGAAGACATTCGTCGAAGTATTTTTGAATACAGCATAAAACCCCAAGTTGTATTTACGGAGATCGTAGAGACCAACAAAGGATGGCGAAAGATGTTAGCGACGTTCACGCCGGATCGTCCCTTCAAATATTTTATTTTTGGAAATTTCGGCTCCGATGGTACAACCCCAAATGATATGTCCGATGAACAGCACCGTGCCTTTGATGCATTAAATGCCTTACAGCCAAATCATTCTTTGCGCAACAAACGAATCGGTTACTATTGCTTCGATGATTTTGCAGTCATTGCAAACACACCCAATTTACCATTAGAAAGTGCTGGAAATAAGACAAAAACAAGCGCTGACATCGAAAAAAAACTACTCAATCGTCAAAAAATATCTTTTGAGGCAACGCTATTATTTGAAACAGATCAGTATGTCTTACAGCAATCGGCCTTTGAGCACTTGGATCAATTGGTTGCTGCACTCCAGAAACAAACGGATATCCGGATTGAGATAAGTGGACATACAGATGATACGGGTTCAATCGAATACAACGCTACCCTTTCAGAACGACGGGCGGCGGCGGTTCAATCTTATCTTGTACAGCGGGGTATAGCGATAGGCCGATTGGTTGCAAAAGGATATGGAGAACGACAACCCCTAGCGCCCAACAATACAGCCGAAGGACGGTCTGCCAACAGGCGTGTAGAGTGTATTTCACTGTAAGTATCAGGACATAATTAAGTATTTGGATAAAATAAGCGGCTTCCGTGGAGAAGAATTGACCTTTTTTGACCGAAATGCGAACGGCGAAGTTTTTACGTTCTTTCAATAAATGCTAAAATAGCTGCAGTGAGTTCCGCGGGTTTATCTGCGTGTACCCAATGCCCCGCACCTTCAATGGTAATCAACTCGGCATTAGGAAACAAGGCTAATACACCCGGCCATTCGCTATCGAGTACATAATCGGAATTACCGCCGCGGATAAACAAGGTAGGTTTTTCAAAAGGAGTGCCCGTCACCGGAGCGAGTATATTGGCATAATCGCGGTGAAGTGTGGCGAGGTTCATTTTCCAACTGTATTTGCCCTCTGCGTCGCGGGTAATGTTTTTGAGCAAAAACTGAAGCGTACCTACATCTTTAATTTTTTCCTGAAGATACAGCTCAGCATCTTTCCGCGACAACAACGATTCTAAATCAAGGCCAAACAGTGCATCAAAAATATCATCGTGGTTACTGACCGAAGTACCCGGTTCCATGTCAATCACAATCAAACGCTCCACCATATCGGGATTCGTCAATGCCATTTGCATTGCAGCCTTTCCACCCATTGAATGACCAATATAGATAGCCGAAAACATCCATCGAGATTCCATAAATGCCACCAAATCGTCGGCTATCTCTGGGTAAGAGTGCGTGGCAACTTGCGGCGACCTACCGTGGTTGCGCAAGTCGGGTGTAACAACCAAGTGATCGGCAGCGATAGTCTTGGCCACAGTTTGCCAATTATCAGAGAAGCCAAATAAGCCATGAAGTATGATAACAGGACGCCCTTGTCCAAATTCTCTAGCGAATAATTCCAAAATAAAGGTGGGTTTTAGGCTGCAAAATTAGTCATTTTTTATCATTGTTTAATAAAACTTCATAAACACGCGTTTTTTATTGAACAAAGCAGGTGGAATTTTGTTTGGTACTTCTCTAGGGAATAGCGGTATAAGCGATTTATTACAAAAAATATCCAATGTTAACTTACTATTTCCTACACTTTTAATTCAGTTCACTCATTTGTGCTGGTAACGAATATAATGGCCATTTATTCCATAAGGGATTTAGAGCAGTTGACTGGTATCAAAAAGCACACCATTAGGATATGGGAGCAAAGATACAACCTTATCACTCCGAAGCGGACTGATACCAACATCCGTTATTACACGGTTGATGAGCTGCGCCTATTATTCAACATAGCACTTTTGAATCGCAATGGCTACAAAATCAATAAGTTAGCCAAGATGACCCGTGATGAAATTACGGGGGTAGTTGATCATATTTCCAAACGGAATGACGGCAGTAGTTCAAAAATTGATGCGCTAACATTAGCCATGCTCAACTTGGATGAGCGTTCTTTTGAAGAGATTTTTTCAATAAGCATTGAAGAGATTGGTTTTGAGCATACGATGGCCACTTTAATTTATCCGCTATTAGAAAACCTAAAAGCATTGTGGATCACTCGTAGTATTAATCCTGCACACGAAAAATTTATTACCCACCTTATCCAAAGGAAATTATTACGCGCCATTGATGAAGCGCATTTGCCCGAAAATTACAATAGCCAAATATTTTTTCTTTTTTTACCAGAAGAGGAAGCACAAGAATTAACTTTATTGTTCGTTTATTATTTACTGCGCCAAAGAGGATTTAGGGTGATCTATTTAGGTGGCCAAACTTCCCTTAGCGATGTAAAAGATGCTTGCACTGCAGCACCTGCGGGTTTTGTCTTTTCTATCATTGATAACCCACTTCCAAGGCAGTCTGTACAAAATTATATAAATCAAATCGCTTTATCCACTGGAAATAACCGCGTATTGCTGACTGGTTCTCAATTAGCACAACACCAAGCAAATTTGGTGCTGCCCCCAAATGTATCGGTACTTGATGGGTTCAATGATACTTTGGCTTTTCTGGATAGTTTAAAGTGATAGTCGTTGCAAAACACTATGTCACCCTCCCCCCTCTTTTTTTTACTTTTTTTATCGTCATTTTCGCTTTCCGCCCAAAACCTCCGATACACCATAGAGGTTGAGCCTCAATTAGCAAAAGATATGCGCATCGCTGTCGATCTGGAGTTTTATCATTCCGGCCATGACACCTTGTATATTGGCCTTCCTGGGCAAATTAACCAAGTTACCAAAGCCTATAAACACTATCGAAACTGGTCGGTGACTGGTGGACGGATTGTAGCACGCGACAGTACCAAAATTACGATCAAACGCACCGAAAAAAACGCGCCTACACTCCAATTACATTATGATATTTTCCCCCCAACGGTAGGCGATGCGGTAACAAGAACCAACAGTTCTGCGCCTTTATTACAACCCGATTACTTACATATTCGTGGTTATTCCTTGTTTCTAATTCCGCTCAATTACAAAAACTTTGAAGTGGAAGTGAACTGGAAAAAAGTGCCCAGAGGCTGGAAAATCCAAAACAGCTTTTCCTTCGATACCAAACAACAAAAATTCAAAAGCAATAACCGCGAAGATTGGCGACGCACCAATTGGATCGCAGGTGATTTCCGCCAATACAAAGCCAATGTTTTTGGCAAACCTGTCTGCTTTGCGGTGCGTGGCACTTGGAATTTTGAAGATACTACCCTCTTTAATATTATCCTTAAAACCGTAAAAACACAACGCGAACAATGGAATGACCGCGATATTGACTTTTACTCGGTGAGCCTTATCCCTTATAAATTACCTGCTAAGCCCTCAGAATGGGACAAAGAAAGCCTTTGTATGGGCAATGGATTGTACCAATCATTTGTGACTTATGCTGATGAATCTGTGTTACTCGATGATTTTATTGACTTATTCAACCATGAAATGATGCACGAATGGATCGGTGGCCGTATTGATGAAGGAATTGCCACAGCATCGATCAATATGCGCTGGTTTGTAGAGGGTTTTACGGAGTATTTTGCACTCCGCAACCGATGGAAAGCAGGATTTATGACTGAAACTGAGTTTTTTGAAGAGATCAATCAGGAATACTTTATTGCTTTATATACTTCGCCCAATGCAGAATTGCCCAATTTGGTGGCTGAAAGTCGCAGGTGGGAATCCTATGACCTGGAACGTATTGCCTACCGTCGTGGCTGTATTGCAGCGATCTATTTCGATATGGCTATACGACAACGATCAAACAATAAAAAAAACTTATTCAATCTTTTAAATGACCTGATGGATTATACTTACGGAACGGATCGAAACTTGACCGATAGTTACGATTTTTTTGTGGAAACACTGGCCGAGTACTACGGTGAAGATCCTACAAAATGGTTAAATTTGTATATTGATCAAGGGAAAAAGATACCATCTACTGCTTTTAAATTACCCAATTACTTGGTGGTCAGTGCTAATGAAGCGGGCATTCCCCAAGTACAATTGAACAAAGCAGTAAAGGGAGCCGCTGATTTATTTTTGAAAGACTAATAGAATTAATTATGTCCAAATACTTAAATAAGTCCCCTCGATTTTAGTTCCAAATACTTATTGATCGTGTTAAGCGTCAAATCTTCCGGGCGGGTAAGGATAGATTGTATGCCAAACTGCCGTAACCGCGTCACCATTTCTTTTTTCTCCTGCAAAAACTGGCGTGCTACTGTCTGTTGAAATATATCAGAACTGCGCTTTAAAGGTAGGTTGGACAATTCCCTAATCTCTGTATTTTCAAAAAAAACAACAACCAATAAATGTGCTGCGTTCAACCTGCGCAAAGTGGGCATTACCCGTTCTAAAGCGTAATTACTTTCAAAATTGGTGAACAACACCAGCAGCGAGCGCGCACCCACCAAACGCTTGACCGCTTGGTACAATAACTCGTAATTGGATTCCACGGGGCGCTCTTTTTCGCGGTACAGTGCTTCTAATATGCGCTGTAATTGACCCGTATCGCGCTCTGCTTTGAGGGTTGTACCTATCACATCAGAAAAGGAGAGCAAGCCTGCTTTATCTTGTTTTTTAAGGATAATATTGGATATGGCCAAGGTAGTATTAATCGCGTAGTCCATCAAAGATAAGCCGTTGAAGGGCATTTTCATGGCGCGGCTTTTGTCCACAATACAATAAATTTGTTGGCTTTTTTCGTCTTCGTACTGGTTGACCATCAATGTATTGTGCCTGCTGGATGCCTTCCAATTGACACTCCGGTAATCATCGCCTTCTACGTAGTTTTTGATTTGCTCAAACTCATAACTATGTCCAATTCGACGCATTTTTTTGATACCCGATTCATGGGCGATATGCCGAATAGCACGCAATTCGTAGCGCTTCATTTGAACAATAGACGGATAAACATCCACATCGGCAGGTGCAGCCACTCGAAGCCGTCGTTGTACCAATCCTAAGCGACTACTCACCAATGCATTGGTATGTCCAAACGAATATACACCGCGACTCAGCGGCTTTAGTTCGTAATGAATTGTTGTAGATTGGCCTTCGGGTAGCGCAATATCGTATTTAAAATCGCGCTTTTGAAACTGAAAAGGTAATTCATCATACACCTCCATTTGAAGGTATATATTGGATAGATTGACAAAATCAAGGGATACTTTGTTGGGATCGCTGAGCGAAAACACAGCGTTCATCGTCCGTTTGCATTGCACTTTAGGTCGGCGAACAAACAGTAAAAGTAAGTCAGTGATAACGAGAAGCCCAGCAATAGCAAAAACAGCCTTTGCCAATGGCAACAGCCACTCGAAAGGATATGCGAGTGCAAAAAGCGCGGCAATACACCCAAAAAAGATAAAAAAGCGATTGGTTAAATGCGGCATGTAGCGTGATTTGTGGTGCAATGATAAGCCGTTTTATGATAATATTCGGCATAAAATTTAATTCTTTGTATTATTCACCAAACTTTAACGGTATTTCCACTTACTTTTGCGCCCGCTTTGCGTCATTAGTTATGTGAAAACAATAATTTTTTGTTTTTACGTCTCTTAACAGCACACATAACCTTTTATTTAAACAAATTTTATTATCAACAATGTTGCAAACTATTCGTCTGTTTTTGGCAGTTGCATTCTTATTTACCGTTGTTTCAGCGCAGGCACAAACGCCTATCAAATGCGGTCACATGAACCTCGGTAACCTATTGGAAGGCTTGCCCGAAACTACTAAAGCCAATAAAGATCTGGAAGCATTTGCCGCTACTTATGCAGCCAAAGGGGACTCTCTAGGTAAAATATTTGAAGCCGCTGCCACTACTTTCCAAAAAGAATATCAAGAAGGTAAGTTGATTCCAGTTGTAGCACAGCAGCAGTACGCTGCGCTTGAAAAGCAACAAAAGGAATTAGAAAATTACCAAAAAATTTCGGAACAAGCGGTATCCATCAAACGCGATGAATTGCTCAATCCAATTCTCACCAAGATTTACGACAGTATCAAAGCAGTAGCCAAAGAAAATGGTTATCTTATGATTTTTGATACCAGTACAGGTGCTGCATTGTACGCGCTGGAATCAGAAGATATTACGCCATTGGTGAAGAAAAAGTTGGGACTGTAAATACGTACCTACTTTTTTTGAATGAATTTACAGCCCGCTCTTGAATACCTAATTCAGGAGCGGGCTGTTTGTTAACTCCCCTACCGCACCAGCACCCCGCTCACACGCCGCGCACTACCAATTAAAGCATACGCATACATCCCACGCGCCAATTCCGGTAGCACAATGGTAGCCGTACCACTCAACGACCACTCCTTTAATTTTTTACCATTTACATCGTATAAAATAAAGCGATAATTGTCTTCCATATCAGTTTTGATCGTCAGGTTTTGACTATCTTCCAATGGATTGGGGTATATCACCCATGCTTGTTCTGGCGGGCCAAAAGATACCTGTCGCACAGGTGAAATCGTCACTTTCCCATCGCGATCCAATTGGCGGATACGGTAATAATTGACACCATCATGCGGCGTATTATCCTTGCAATCGTAGGTTTGGATGCTTGCACCTAATTTGGCAGCAATATTTTCAAATTGCTCAAATTGAACGCCATCTTTGCTCCTTTCTACTTCAAAAGTTGCTACATCGCTGGTTTGGTTGACTTTCCAACGCAATTGCGCTTGTTTTTCACCTGCTTTTGTTGCCGTAAAATCGAGCCACTCAACAGGTAGTGGGCCAGAGTAACCCGCTACGAATTGGCTAAATGACGTGATACCATTACCCGTATTAAAGATCAGATTGCCCAATGCACCTGGCACAATGGCATCTGCGTTATCAATAGATCCGCCCCAGGTATTGCCCTCGGCAAAACTGCTGCGCTTGTATAATTGGAAATTGCTGGGTACGGCGGAGGGCGATATATTGCCATAGTGGACAATTTTCATTTCATCCAAAGCGGCAAAAGTGCTATTGGAACCATAATTATTTACAATCCAATAACCATTACCATACGATCCTGCTGGGCTGGGCACTTGGTCGGGTAATTGGTTGATTCTTGTCACACACAATTCTCCATTGGGATACGGCCCCGATGCAGGAAAATCGAGGGTAATACCTGTTTGACCAAAGGTATAAACGTTATTGCTCGATACACTTAGACGTGCGCTCGTCCCTTTGCCGACCGGCACAGTAGAAACCTCGCGGATGGTATTGGAAACCAAAGAGGCGTGTCGAATGCCTATTTTGTCCAATGCCTGTCCAGAAGCTTCGTTGAATTGGTAATAGGCGATCAGATTTGGAAACTCCGCTGGGTCTTTCGTAAGGTGCATCAATTCCCTAATTTGCGCTTGCGTGAGGGCATTGTTAAAAATACATACTTCGTCCATTTTGCCCAATACATAACGGTCTCCCCAACCTTTATAACTGGCCATTCGTGCTATATTATCAAATAAAATAGCAGGTGCAGAAAAGGTATGTTTGTTGCCTTTACCATTGACATACAGCGTAACGCCTGTTGGTTCTACCACCATTGCCACATGCGTCCAGGTATCTGTGGGTACAGTGAGTCCGCTATCCCACCAGTATGCACCATTGGTCCAGTGGTAACCTAAGTGGTTGTTATTCGGCAAAAAATTAAAACCAGCAGACTCACCATCGTGCATAAAAATACTGCTGTATTCGGGTTGTGTGCCGCTTATTTTGATCCAAGTGGATATGGTTAAGTTATTGGTAGATATGTTCAACGGCGGAATGGAAACATAACCCGCTGCTGCGTTGCCACCCATCACCACAGATTTGCCGGGAATGGTATCGGCCAAACAATCGTTGCCCACCTGAATGGTTAAGGTACTGGTCATCGTGCCGTTCAGGGTCATGGTGGCAGTGTAAGTGCCTGGTGCGCTAAAGATCACTTTTGGGTTGCGAATAGTAGTAGAACTCACGTACGCGGGCGTGGGCGAAAAGTCCCATGACCAACTCGCTCCGGTATGGTTCACCACTGAATAATCATCGAAATACACCGTATCGCGCGGGCAACGCGCATCCAAGGTGCTGGCAATAGCTTGTGCGCTTGGAAGCGAGGGTTCGTATAAATCGGATTCCCATACGCCATGCCCCCATGTACCATTACGGATTTTTCCAGTTTTATAAAATGGTTTGAGGCGATTGGTCTCGATAGAAAAGGGTAAACCCGTACTAAACGACACCCAATCGGTCAAGGTATTATTGCGGTAAAATACGCCAAGATTGGTACCTAAATAAATACCGCCATCGGTGCCATATTGCGCCATAATATTGGTAATTTGGAAACCATTCAAAGTAGCGGTGGTTAAATTGACCCAAGATGTGCCGCCATCTGTGGATTTATAGATTTTTTTGCCATTGCTGCCGTAGGTAACGGCCACCCAAAGGATATTTTCATTGTCACCACTAACGGCCATTTTTACACGATCGTTATTGTTGGGCAAAGGCAGTGCGGCCAAAGCCGTCCAAGAAGCCCCACCATTGGTTGATTTCCACATTTTATCATCGGTGCCATCCCACTGCGAGCAATACAGCACATTGGGATTGGAGCGCGCTACTTCAATTTCATACACTTCATTGGTGGCTGTGCCGGGGAAGGTATAAAGCGTACTAAACGAACCGCCGCCGTCCACGCTTTTCCATATTTTATTATCACTCCCCAAATAGACCGTATTCCAGCAACGCGGATCCCATACCATTTCGCTATTGGCGTAATAAGCATAACTTTCATTCGGGAAAAGTCCTACTGGGAAATTGACCACGCCGTCGTTAAAGCCACCTTTAAGGCGTTTGCCACCAATATCAGAGAAATAGGTTTTGCGGTTATCGCCAGGATTGACATAACCCGTAGGCGATTCGGCACCACCCATACGGTAAAATTTGCCCGACGGGAATACTTCGTGCCAAGCCATATTGCCATTGTGGTAACGCCCCCCGACCAGTACATCTTCGTTCCAGCCACTATCGAAACCCCAAAGATCGGCTCCCGAAATACCATTCATACGCGCTTGGTGCGAAGTACCAAAATTGGTAGAATAATTTAAACCACCGTCGCTGGCGATCCAAAGATCAGTACCAATCGCCGACAGCGATTGAATATCGGGGTGGCTCCACGGGAGTCCGCTTTGGTAGCCGCCCAATCCAGTCCAAGTGGCACCTCCATTGGTGCTTTTGTACCAAGAAGTACCGCCCGCGATGAGTTGATTGGCATTGTTAGGATTGACAATAATAGCCATATCGTAAAAACCCTGTTCCAGCCCTGTGGTGCCGTTACTGGTCATCAGGTTGGTATGCGCCGGAATACTATACACCGTTGGGCTATTGCCAATGCTACCTGCTGGATTGGTATTTGCCCAAGAAGCACCATCATCGGTACTGACAAATACGCCGATATAACCCGCGAGATTGCTACCCGATCCGCAGAGATAAGCGTAGAGTTTGCTGGGTTGCGAAGGGCAAACAGCGAGTAAAGCACCCGTTACGGCCTCGCCGGCACCCGGAGTCCACCAGCCAGTATTAGAAGTAGAAAAAGAGCTGCCGCTATTGGTAGAAAGCATCAAATCTGACCCTGAACCGTTTTTGCGAACGGCAAAAAATGTACTGGATGTGCCGGGTTGTACTTTGACTGTCCATGTTTCGTTGGTAAAAAGTGTTGACCACGTGCTACCGCTATTATTGGTGCGCAACAAACCTTTGTTGGATGCAGCCAAAACAATGGTAGGATCATCGGTTTTAATGGCAAAATCATAGACATTAAGCCCAGATGCTGTGTAAACCTGTGTCCACGTGGTACCGCCATTGATGGTTTTATAAATACGGTTATTGGTACACATAAAGACCGTATTGTGATCTGTAGGATCTACTTTAACGGCTGTGATACTACCGTGGATAATTTCTTTGGTGAGCAATGTCCAATTGAGGCCCTTATCGGTTGTTTTCCATAGTCCACCCGATTCACCGCCAGCATACACTACATTGGTATTGGAGGGGGCAATATCCACGGAGTAGATATTGGTTTGCCAAGTCACTTCGGTGGTGCCATCAATATCGTAGGTTTGTTTTGGGCCTATAAATGACCAGTTGCCCAATAGATTTTCGGGCGTGTTATTGCGCAGGGCTGCCACGCGTCGTTCTTGTTCGACGCGTGTTTTTTCATCGGGTATCCTGATGGTACCATCGGATTGGATAAAAGGGCGCGCCCAATGTACCCAGCGTTTGTAGTACTGGGTATAGTTGGTTTTTTCAAAAGAGTGGGTTTGGTACCAAGATTTATACGCTGCTGCAATATCATTTGCATTGGGTGTATCTTGTTGAAGCATCAGCATCCAATCGGGCGCATCTGGCGCGATATAAATGGGTGATGGCGCTTCTTGAGCGACTAGTATTGATTTGGTAAAGAGCAGGGTGAAGAACAGGGAAACGAAAATACGCATTATGTTGTAGATTATAAAATGAGGCCACAAAGATAATAATGGAGGCGGTAAATTTCGTTGATATAGGCTTTTTTTATTTTTTGATAACGGTTTTGTAGGTGGTTTTTATGGCTGATTAAACCGTTTTTGGGAAGACGTTTTTTTAATAGTTTGTACATTTCCCCCCTTCAATTCAGATTTTTTTACATTAAGCACCCCAAACCCCTCAACCTCCTTATTTCCCCAAAAACCAATTTTTAATGTAACTTTGTGCAACAAAATAAATCACCACATCATGCGTCTATTACTACTACTTTTTATTGGAATACTACCTAATTTGCTCGCGGCACAAGCATTTACCCCCAAAGAACTCACCCGCTGGAAAAAACAAGCCGAACGGGTGACAATTATCCGCGACAATTGGGGTATTCCACATGTTATGGGTAAAAAAGATGCTGATGCCGTTTTTGGACTGCTTTATGCCCAATGTGAAGACGATTTTAACCGCGTGGAGATGAATTATATCGAAAAACTAGGGCGTATGGCCGAAGTAAAAGGCGCGTCAGAAATTTATGAAGACCTGCTGATCCGTATGGTCATCGACTCCGCCGCCGCTATTGCAGATTACAAAAAAGCACCCCGATGGCTCAAAAAACTGCTCGATGCACAGGCCGCAGGTATCAATTATTACTTGTACAAACACCCAGAGGTTCACCCCATTCTGTTGCACCGCTTCGAGCCTTGGTATCCGCTACTTTGGACCGATGGCAGTATCGGCGCCATCAATACCGATGATATTACAACCGACGAACTGAAGCGTTTTTATTCCGGCGAAACCAAATCTATGGGTTATATCACGCCGCCCCGAACACCTAAAGAAGAGGTACTCACAGGCTCAAATGGGTTTGCTTTTGCGCCTTCTATTACAGCATCGGGTAAGGCCATTTTGTATATCAATCCGCACGTCACTTTTTATTTCAGACCCGAAGTACACGTAATGAGCGAAGAAGGACTCAATACTTATGGCGCTGTTACTTGGGGGCAATTCTTTGTTTATCAAGGGTTTAATGCGTATTGTGGCTGGATGCACACCTCCAATTATACCGATATTTCGGACTTATATATCGAAAAAATAGTGGAGCGCGACGGAAAACGCTTTTATATGTACGAAGGACGGGAAAGACCTGTTATTGTAAAGCCCATGACGTTCCGTTATTTGGAAAATGGCAGCATGAAATCCAAAACTATTGATGCTTTATTTACCCACCACGGCCCTATTATGGCGCAGCGCAACGGGCAATGGTTGAGTATGAAAGCCAATAACCGCTCTATGACCGGACTGATCCAAAGTTGGCAACGCACCAAAGCCAAGGGTTTTGAGGATTACAAAAAAACGATGGATTTATTGTCCAATACGTCCAATAACACCGTTTATGCCGACAAATCGGGAAATATCGCGTATTGGCACGGCAATTTTATGCCCATCCGCGATACTAAAATAGACTGGACCAAACCCGTAGATGGCAGCACCGCCGCTACCGAATGGAAAGGGCTGCATCCGGTGAGCGAAACAGTACATATCTACAACCCACCCAATGGCTGGTTGCAGAACTGTAATTCTACGGCTTTTACCGCCGCTGGCGAAAATAGTCCGAAAAAAAGCAGTTATCCACCATATATGGCACCCGATGGCGAAAATTTTAGGGGTTTGAATGCCGTTCGGGTGCTCCAACAACAAAAAGGCTACGATCTCGATAAGGTAATTGCGGCAGGTTACGATACTTATATGGTGTCAATGGAACTGTTGGTGCCGGCTTTGATACGAGCGTACGAAAAGCGCAGCACCAGCCCCGATACGCTTGCGGGATTGCTGGACGGGCCAATGGCGGTTTTGAAAAAATGGGATTTCCGCAGTAGTGAGCAGTCGGTGGCTACTACATTGGCCATCGAATGAGGACAAAAACTATTAACCGGTATTCAACAATCGTATATTGTTGACGATTTTGGCGCCGATCAAGTACAAAAAACAAAGGAGTTTATCCGTATCGCGCCGCCCGAATGGCTCATCAATCCTTTTGTGGCTACGGTACGCGAATTGCAGCAAAAGCACGGAAAATGGGATATACCTTGGGGTGAAATCAATCGTTTTCAGCGTATTTCGCCAGAAATAGAGCAGCCTTACAGCGATGCTGCACCGAGTTTTCCAGTAGGTTTTACGTCATCGGTATGGGGT
>JAAFHO010000119.1 GCA_013297575.1 Chitinophagales bacterium | reverse complement strand
GATTTGTGTCCGGGTTCAAAGGCTTTGGCTGATATTAATGCGGGGTTGAGGTAGAGGGAAATAGGGGGCCAGGGGTCCTTTGCACAGGGCAGGAACCATACTTTACGGCACAGTATGGTTACGATGCGAACGGGAATATGATCCACCGATCCTTACAAAGACATGAGTCTAACCTATAATTTCCTGAATCTCCTAACAGACTCACCTTTGTTGGTAATAAGGTAATTGATCTACTATACGATGGTGGTGGCCGAATCCGCGTGCAGAAATGGAGCAGCGCATTCCCTTGATAGGAAAAAGCCAGTCATCAGGTAAATGGAATGAAATTAAAATATTATGAAAAATTACATCGCAATCATAGTTATCTGTTTTAATGTAAATCTTAATGCACAATCTGAATATAGCTTAGATTCAATAGAACATTTACCAGTAATAATGACTTCAATAGATTCAATTCTGGGGCTCCATGCAAAATTATTTCCGGTAAGGACGGCAGCTGATACGATGCAAACTAGCAACTATTTTCACATTGAAGGCACGATAGAAGCGTATTATCTAGGATGTGGGTGTATTCATCACATTAAATGTGGCGCTGGTTCTTATAAAATAGCAGTAGATGAAGGGAAATATTTATACCTGCTATCTATAATGGACTTAAATGCTCTTTTAGGAAAAGATAAAAAATTTTCTTTGGATGTTCGATATGTTACTCAACAGGATTTAAAATTAGTCGATAAGGTATATAATGTATTTGATGTCGATGACCTTTTTCTTGTGCCATATAACCCATAGGTATATTATTAATAGCCTTTTACAACAGTTACAAAGAAAACAAAGCAATTTAAATAATGAAAAAAAGAACGATGCTAGCAGTAATGGTTCTTCTGGCAGGGCTTAATGCTCTAATGATTAATTCATGTATTTCTTCAAAGAAGGACAGCAAGGACAATCAATCTAGTGAAAATGCTAGGGCAACTGGAGAAGATTTTGATGATTTTTATTTTCGGTTTCATACTGATTCTCTATTTCAAATAAAAAGAGTTATTTTTCCGTTGAAGGGTCACGAAACCGACAATACCACGGAGGAAAGTGAAGATTTTCATGTGCCAAATGAGGGTATCAATGATTGGACTATGATGCATCTGCCTGTACTTGATTCAGATTTGATATTGGAAACTGAAAAAACTGACACATTGGTTAAGGAAAGAATCTATATTGAAGCGTCAAGTTTTGAAATAATTAGGGTATTTAAGCGCATTGACAAAATTTGGTATTTAGATTATTATTATTCTGGGACATAAAATAGAAAAAAGGGTTTCAATTCGGCGCAAATCGTACACTCATGGCAGGACGATGCTGCGGCCCGCAGATGGCAAAGTTCGGTTTACTGGGCGATAATATTTACAGGATAAATAATGACACAAAGGATAAATAAACCCTATTGGTTATTTGCTTTTTTACTATTTTATAGTTGTAAAGCCTATAAAACCAACCAATTGCCCGACCAATTTGAATGGAAAGTGCAATGGTATAATAAACTCATGGATGAGTACCACCCTTATCGCAAAGCGATCAAGGATTCACTATGTCCATTGGATACCCGCGATTACTATATTGACTATGCCAAGAAAATTTATTCTATAAGAGATTATCCAGCAGGTATCGTTTTTAAAACAATTTACGATTATGCTAGGTCAAATAAAATAGAATATGACTCAATCATCATGATTAATGATTGGAGAAGTGATATGGATCCAATAGAATATTCTTGCCCATATACTTTTGTCTCCTATAAAAATGGAGACAATACGGTATATATTGCTATTGGGCTTGATTATTGTGAGGAAGTAAATTATGTATCAAAAATCAAGCCAGAGGCGTGGTTTATACACATGTTACTCAGTACAGATTTTGAAATGGGATGCGACTATGGCTACATGTCATATACCATACTGGATAAAAAGGGTAAATCTAGGGTAGCCAAAATTGTCATTAATCCAGATGGGACGCGACCTAGAGGGGATTAGTTATTGAAAATAAATTTCATTTCTAAACTTGATTGAGATATGAAAAACAAAAGAGCAGATCATTTTTATTTGTTTATTGTTTTGTCTTTTGCAATAGTGATTGTTTCATCATGTTGCAGTATTAACAATATCAACCAGACCAATAAAGATGCCCAAAAAATGGGGGTGTGGATAACTTCCGATACTTTGCAGGTGGTCACTTTATGCTATTATCGTAGAGGCAAATTACAGGGCAAATACACATCGTTTTTCCCCAATGGAGTACAAGCGGTCTCCGGCCATTATAAAAAAGGGCAAAAAAAAGGAGTCTGGAAGTATAAAATTTCTGATGGACAAGTAATGTCAAGTGAAAGGTATCATCGGAAAGGCATATTAATAGATAGGACAATGTACAATATACGGTTTTAAGGTTTAAATGTAAAAATTCAAATCAAAGGAATATGAAACTTCTATTTAAAATATTTTCATTTATACCCACACTTTTTTGGGTATTTCTCTATGGATGGAACGCTATTTATCCTTATGAAAACGCATCGTGCACTACAATTCTAATACTATTCGTGGTGTTAGGATTTTTTAGTTATTTGCTTGTTTTTGTTTATATACTATACTACTTGTATTATAAAATAAGTATTGATAAGTTTTATATACTGCTAAATAGTATAAACGTATTGATGTGGATATTTGCACTTGTGCTTGATAGTAGAGATATTATGTTGAAATTAATATAATTGTGTGGTTTTACTATTGTAATAATTACGATTATTCGATCCATAAAAAGAAAAAAATAAATGACAATAAAATACTTATATGTCTTATTGGTCTCTATGGCGTTCCTCTCTTGCAATAAATGGTATGTCAGGCTAAGCCCAGGACAAGTACCAAATAGCACCATGTTTGAATTCCAATCCTATGGGTTTACAATAAGGTGTAGTAAAAATGATCTGCTTTCAGAACTGAATAAACCCCCATTGAGTCAATATTCGTCCACATTGATTCCTTTTTTCGAACAGATTAGTACAGATTCCATTGTAAGGTTTTCTGATGAACAAGGTTGGGATGAACGCGACAGAGAATTACTTTTTAAAAAAACTTTCGTTCAAATGGCTGGTTTTCAGGCATTGAAAAATGGTAACGCCACAGTATTTAATACTGAAACAAAAAGGTTTGAAGGTCGTGTTAAAGTCGTGAGGCAATTTAAGAAAAACTATATTATATATACTCCAAAAGGTAAATTAATAGCCGAAATAGCTTATGTTCTTGGGTAGGGAACATAAGAGATTGGGTTCATCTGGGAATATCTCCCATAATTTACCGTACTTTTGCGCAAATTTTAGGACAAAAAAATTATGGCGCAATATTTCAAAACGGCATTTTTCCTTTTGCTATTTACCGCTTGTGGCCCAGGCGAGGAAGTCCTTATTCGGCAAAAAGTGGATGCACGTGTTGCTGAGTTTTCCAAAAAAAGACGAGAGGAGTGCCGAAATGGTCTGATGGCCGAAGCCAGCAAAACCGTAGATTCGTTGCTACTCGCCGAAGCGCAAACGGACTTACGCGATTCCCTTAACCGAATGCGACCGTTCAAACCCGAACAGCCCCCCGTAGTGCCTCCCATTGATTCACTGGAGGTAAAACCAATATTTAACCCTAAAAAGAACTGATCCTGTGCAGCACGAAGTTTTAGATTATGCCGTTCAGCATACCACGCCTCCACACCCGATACTAGACGAACTGGAGCGATATACGCATTTGCACACCCTTAGTCCGCAAATGCTTTCGGGGCCATACCAAGGCATGTTATTGTCATTTATTACACAAATGGTGCAGCCCCGACGCATCCTTGAAGTGGGTGCTTTTACGGGTTATACGGCTATTTGTATGGCGCAATACCTGCCGCCAGATGGAGAAGTGCATACGATTGAAGTCAACGACGAACATGCTTATATCATCCAGAAATTTGTGGAAAAAGCAGGCCTTACCGATAAAGTAAAACTCTATATCGGCGATGCGGCCACGGTAATTCCCGTTCTCAATGAAATATTTGACCTCGTTTTTTTGGATGCTGGCAAACTGGATTACGCCAAACACTACGAACTGGCTTTGTCCCGAACGCGTTCCGGTGGTTTTATCTTGGCCGATAATATCCTTTGGGACGGCAAAGTACTCACCGACGACCAAGAGGCAACGACGGTAGCCATCCGAAATTTTAATAAAATGGTACACGAGGATACACGGGTAGATAATTTGTTATTACCGCTGAGAGATGGTTTAATGGTGATTAGAAAGAAGTAATGTTAGATTTATCGTGAAAGACGGTTTTTTTCACTACTTTTGCACCCCGAAACGTACAACATACTACAATGTCAGTAAAGGTCAATGGCTTAGTAAAAATTTATGGTGCGCAACGCGCAGTGGACAACGTCAGCTTTGAAGCAAAAAAAAGCGAGGTTTTAGGTTTTTTAGGGCCTAATGGCGCTGGGAAAACCACCACCATGAAAATCATTACCGGTTATATTCCGCAATCGGAAGGGAGTGCCGAGGTATGTGGTTTTGATGTCACCAATAATCCCATGGACGCTAGACGCTGCGTGGGTTACCTCCCCGAGCACAATCCGCTATACAAAGACATGTACGTGCGGGAATACCTCGAATTTACTGCCGGATTGCACAAAGTACCACAAGCCCGCAAGCAAGTCGATTTGATGATCGAACGAACGGGGCTTACCTCGCACCGACAAAAGCAAATTGGTCAATTGTCCAAAGGTTACCGCCAGCGCGTCGGATTGGCACAAGCCATGTTACACGACCCACAAGTTTTGATCTTGGACGAACCTACTTCGGGCCTCGATCCCAACCAAATCATTGAAATAAGGCAACTCATAAAGGACTTGGGCAAAGAAAAAACGGTGATTTTGTCAACACATATTTTGAGCGAAGTAGAAGCCGTTTGCGATCGGGCGATCATCATTAATAAAGGTGTAATTGTAGCCGATTCGCCTATTTCGGAGTTAAAAGACCGTTTTACAGGGCAAACCATTATCACCGCCGAGTTCAAAAGCAAAATAGATGCCCGTACACTCCAAGGGATTAAACACGTGCAACAGATCAAGTCGCTCGGTGATAACCGCTGGCAATTGATGGCTGCTTTGGAGCACGATATACGCGCCGATATTTTCCAATTTGCCGTGGCACAAAACCTCGTGCTACTCGAACTCCACAAAGAAGTGCATAGCGTGGAAGATGTATTCCAACAACTCACCAACCAACCCGCATAAAAACAGCCATGTTCTCTATCCTTAAAAAAGAAATTAATACCTTTTTTTCGTCCCTGATCGGGTATGTGGTCATCGGTACCTTTTTGGTATTGATGGGGCTAGTGATGTTTGTTTTTCCCGATTATTCCGTACTCGACGGCAATTTTGCGAATTTGGACACCTTGTTTTCCATGTCACCCATGATTTTTATGTTCCTGATCCCAGCTGTTACGATGCGTACCCTTGCAGAAGAACAACAAACGGGTACGATTGAACTGTTGGTGACTCGTCCGGTATCCGATTGGCAAATTGTTTCGGCTAAGTTTTTGGCGTGCTTGATCCTCGTTGTTTTTGCGCTTTTACCTACTTTGACGTATTATTTTACGGTTTATCAATTGGGTGCTCCGGCGGGCAATTTGGATTCGGGTGGCATTATGGGTTCTTATATTGGTTTGGTGTTTTTGGCGGCGGCATTTGTCGCTATCGGGGTATTTGCCTCATCGTTGACCAACAACCAGATTGTGGCCTTTGTATTGGCTACATTTCTTTGTTTTTTTACTTTTTTAGCCTTTGATTTTCTGAGTCAGTTACCTGTTTTTTACGGGCGCACCGACGATATTGTGCAATCATTGGGTATTCAGTACCATTATAATTCTATGAGTCGTGGTGTGCTCGATACCCGCGATATTGTATATTTTATCTCCATCATAACCCTGTTTTTAACCGCTACCACGCTCTCCCTCGGGCGTCGCAAATGGTAGGCAACGATATTTAATCGCTATGCGCATAATTTTACTTATTCTTATTACTGCTCAAACCCTATTTGCCCAAAAGAATTACGAATTCAAAAACGGCAACTGGTACAATGGCTCCGATTTTACACCGGCTACTTGGTACAGCGTGGGCGGCAAATTGAGCAAAAAAGCACCCTCAAAAATCGATTCTGTAATTGATTTGGACTACCATTGGGTAATTCCGCCATTGGGTGATGCGTTTTCTTCTTGCCTTACTGAGCATCCTTCGCCAGAAATGAATTTAAAAGCCTATTTAAACGAGGGCATTTTTTATGTTCAAACATTGGGCAATACCAAAGAAGGCCGCCAAAAAGTAGAAGCCAAAAGATTGCTCAATCCAAGCCCCGATATCGCTTATGCCAATGGCGAACTCACTTGCACCTTGGGCGAACCCTTTATGCGTTACGAACCCGCCGCATCGGGTATCGTAAACTTAAATGAAATAAAAAGACGTACTGCCGAAATTGAAAAAATGCGTAAAGGCTTGGGCGACGGCTATTGGTTGCTCGATACCAAAGAAGCGGTTTCGGCCAATTGGGACAAAATTAAAGCCCAACAACCTGGTGTCATCTGTATTTCATTGCTTGATGCCGAAAAATCGGGCGGAAAACCGGGCAAAGGACTTACCGCTGAAGTGGCCAAGGCTGTGGTAAAAAAAGCCCACAAGTCCGACTGGAAAGTATTTGCGCGGGTAGAAAACGCGAGTGATATACGCCTTGCCGTTGCATTGGGCGTGGATGGTATTGCGGGTCTTCCCGGTTATAATTGGACTGGAGAAGGCAGTACAGCAGCCTACGACTTAAATGACGCAGATCTTAAATTAATGGCTAAAAAAGGAACGATTGTTATTCCGCTTTTGTCGAGGGCGCAAAGTACCAGCATTCCAAAACCGCAGGTATTGACTTACCAAGGCGCACAATTGCGCAAATTAATGGCTGCCGGTGTTAAAGTAGCGATTGGTTCCGATGATATACAACGCACGATCCGTTCCGAAGTGACATATTGGTTCAATTTGGGTGATTTGAATGCACCTGCTGCGCTCAAAGCATTGTGTGAAACAACGCCCCGCGCTATTTTCCCAGAGCGCAAAATAGGCCGTATTGAAAATGGATTTGAAGCCAGTTTTTTGGTGTTAGAATCCAATCCAATGGAAAATTTCTTGAAAATGCGCGCGATTCGTTTCAAAGTTAAAAATGGTGTTTTACTCAAATGATTGTAGTACAAGATAAACTAGTGAGCGACGATGTAGTGAGCGAACAGTTTGTTTGCAACCTTTCGGCTTGCAAAGGGGCGTGTTGCTGGGAAGGTGATTCTGGCGCGCCCTTAGAAAAAGCCGAATTGGCCGAACTGGATGCTATTTTTGAGCAGGTAATGCCCTATTTATCGCCAGCGGGTATTGCGGCTATTGAAGCCCAAGGCAAGTATATTTGGTACGAAGAAGCGCAGGAATGGGGAACTACCCTAGTAGACAATGGCCCTTGCGCTTATATGACGCTCGATACCTTGGGTGTGGCGCAATGCGGTATTGAACGCGCTTGGCGCGATGGTGTCGTGGCTTTCCGTAAACCTATTTCTTGTCAGTTGTACCCGATTCGGGTAGAAAAAAACGAGCAAGTCGGTTTTGAAGCACTCAATTACGACCGCTGGGATATTTGCTCAGCGGCCTGTGAAAAAGGAAAAAAAGAGCAGGTTCCAGTATATGTTTTCCTAAAAGATGCGATTATTCGCAAATATGGCGTGGATTTTTATGAAGAATTGGATGGTGCTGCTCAGTTTTTGAAGGAGCAGGGGTAGCGGGGGATAAATCTACTGGATTGACGACAGTAAAACAAAAAAAACTGTAATAATAGGCTAATAACCCAATACTCAATGTCGGCAGTTATACCAATATCCAATTAGAAAAATAAAATCATGGCGACTGCTCCCAAAATATTATACCCAACAAATAAAAAATCAATTTTTTACACCCTCATCTTTGCTTTGATATTTTTATCTACCTGTCAAGTAAAAGAAGAGTGCGTAAAGTTTATTGATGAAGAATACTTAGATGTACAAATCGACTCAAACTTCTTGGTAGGTGCATTTGAGTATAAAGACAGGCTAATAAAAAAGTTTGGTGAAACTCCGATTAAAGATCTCAATTATAGTGCATATCATTTACAATTTTTTTCATCGTTTGGATTTGGACAGTCCATAAAATTTGAGAAAAAGGATTTTGGATATTTATTAAGTGTAAAGTGTATTACAAAAGAAGGGTATCTTCAAGACTGTAACGAATATCAAGCAATTATTGACGAAGAAGATTGGAATGAATTAGAGGAGATGATTTACGAGTTTAACTTTTGGACAGCGCAACAATTCAAAAAAAGTAGCGGAGATGTTCTAGACGGATTTACGTATTGTTTAGAAGGCAATAGACCAGAAGCAATAAATTGTAACAAAAAGACGTATCAATTTATTGTTCGGAGTTCACCTAGATATGACAAGATTGGTGCTTTATGTGATTATATTAGGCGATATGAATTTGACTTGGCTCAAAAGTATGAAACAAGAAGACTTAACTGAATAGAGCGAGTAGTCTGTACGTATAGTAATTAAGAGGAAAATAGGACTCCATTATAAAACCATCCCATAATTACACAAAAATACACACTAACTTTCAATTTTATATACCTTTGCTGCATCTTGCACCACCACGGGTGTGCATTAAATATTTCACATGCAGGCTATACCATCTACAAATTTTAATTTACCGGGTCAAACGGCCTTTTACAAGGGCAAAGTACGCGATGTGTACTCCGTTGGCGATCGTTTAATCATGGTTGCGTCGGACCGGATTTCGGCGTTCGATCATATTTTACCACGCCCAATTCCTTATAAAGGTGCAGTTTTGAACCAAATTGCCGCTTATTTCCTCGATGCTACACGCGATATTTGCCCAAATTGGCTCATCGCTACCCCAGATCCCAATGTGGCCATTGGCCAGCGTTGCAAACCCGTTCGGGTAGAAATGGTGATCCGTGGTTATTTGGCGGGTCACGCCGCACGTACCTACGCAGAAGGCAAACGCGTACTCTGCGGTGTGGTAATGCCCGAAGGGATGCGCGAGAACGACCGCTTCCCCGAACCCATTATCACCCCAACAACTAAAGCCGATGAAGGCCACGACGAAGATATTTCCAAAGAAGATATTTTGGCCCAAGGCTTAGTGGGGCGCGAAGATTATGAAACCATGGAGCGATATACCCGTGCTTTATTCCAACGCGGTACGGAAATGGCTGCAAAACAAAATTTGATTTTGGTGGACACCAAATACGAGTTTGGTTATCATAATGGCCAAATCGTTTTGATGGACGAAATACATACGCCCGATAGTTCGCGCTATTTTTATGGCGATGGCTATGAAGAACGCCAACAAAAAGGTGAACGCCAACGCCAACTCAGCAAGGAATTTGTTCGTGAATGGCTCATGGCTAATGGTTTCCAAGGTAAAGATGGGCAGGTAATGCCCGTGATGCCCGATGAGTTTGTAGCCGAAATCAGTGATCGTTATATCGAATTATACGAAAAAGTAACCGGACGGACTTTCCAAAGAGATGCATCGGCAGATCCGTTAAAACGAATTGAAACTCGAATTTTGGAGTATATCTAATAAGTTGTTTACATTTGCCCCAATTGCAACAACCAATTTAGGAATGCTAAGTATTTGGACACAATTAATTAGCATTTTGAACTTGGTCTTTTCCGCCCATATTCCTTACAATCCATAAAATATGAATAAAAGACTTTTAAGCCTGCTTTTTTTATCGGTTATACTTCATAACTGGGTAAATGCACAAATAAAGCCATTGCCTCCCATCGCAGAAATGCGCGGAGCATGGATTGCTTCAGTGGCCAATATTGATTGGCCTTCGGCACCCAACCTACCCGTGGCACAGCAAAAAAGTGAATTTGATAGTATCCTTAGTGTACTCAAATCTATGGGTATGAATGCGGTATTTGTCCAAGTACGCCCCGCTGCTGATGCCCTATACTCTACTGCATTGGCTCCTTGGAGTAAATACCTTACGGGTAAACAAGGTGTTGGCCCTGCCCCGGAGTACGATCCGCTGGAATATATGGTAAAAGCCGCCCACGAACGGCGTATGGAGTTGCACGCATGGCTCAATCCATACCGTGCTACCACCGATTTGGATACTGCCAGCCTTTCGCCAACGCATCCACTACGCTCGCTTTCCAAAGAACGCAAAGCACAATGGTTTTTTAAATACGGCAATAAATACTATTTTAACCCAGCAAATACACTGGTAATTAAATATTTGGAAAATGTAGTACGCGATATTGTCGTGCGGTATGATGTGGATGGTATTCATTTCGACGACTATTTTTATCCATACCCCGAACCTGGCCAATCTATTGATGATTACGACCAGTTTGTGTCCAATCCGCGTGGATTTTCCAATATCTATGATTGGCGGCGTGATAATATTAACCAATTGATGAAAGGGGTGAGCGAGACGATCCATTCGATAAAACCGTGGGTGCGTTTTGGGGTAAGCCCATTTGGCGTGTGGCGCAATGCCAGCCGTGACCCCAATGGCTCCAATACCAATGCCGGACTTACCTGCTACGATGACCTATATGCTGATGTACTCAATTGGCTGCAAAAAGGCTGGATTGATTACGTGGCACCGCAGATTTATTGGAGTATTGGTTTCCCGGCTGCCGATTACCGTACACTGGTGGACTGGTGGAGCAAGCATACTTATGGCAAGCAATTGTACATAGGGCATGCCATCTATAAAGTGGGTAACGGCACACAATACAAAGACCCCAACTGGAACCAAGCCGACCAAACCAACCGACAAGTAGAACTCAACCGCATGACACCCGGGGTGAATGGCAGTGTATTCTTTTCTACTAAGCCGCTACTCAACAATACTTTAAAAGTACAGGATTCATTACGCCAAACGGTATTCAAAAATCTTGCTTTTATTCCTCAAGTGGCCACGAAGTTTAAAACACCGCCCGTATCCGCACAATTTTGTAGGGTAAAAGGCAACCGCGATTCGCTCAAACTCACTTGGAATGCCTGTGAAATACTTAGTTATGAGGAAATGCCTTATTATTTTGGTGTTTTTAGGTTCAACGGCGACGAATTAGGCAATTTTGATGATCCAAAGAACCTGATCGGTATCACAACCTATGGTGCGGAAGAAAAAGAATGGAAATTCGCGGATCAAAACCTCCGTGATGGCGAATACTATACCTATGCCATTGTATCGTACAACCGCTACCATGCGCCCGGCTCTCCAAGCGAACCTGTTA
>JAAFHO010000118.1 GCA_013297575.1 Chitinophagales bacterium | reverse complement strand
CACCGAATACCACAGATGTAGGTAAGAAAAAGAACCAACGCGTCGAAATTAGGATTTTGAGTGTAAATGGTTAAATATGCGTATCCTGAATTGAATCAAAATATTGATTTTCAGGGTGTTATGCTTACGAGACCTTTAAGGTCAGTAATTTCCCACTAAGATAGGATAGCAAAACGGATTTAACGGATTTAAACGGATTTAAACGGATTTTTTGAAACAATCCGCTCTAATCCGTTTCATCCGTTCTCCCATTGAATAACAGGGTGCATGTCACATGGGAAATTGCTGCTTGAAAATTTCGTAAACGTTCAAGGGCAATTGATCGGCAACTCTACGATGTTAAAATGGCTTACTGAATCCATAGAGATTCAGTAAGCCATTAAATTTTATGTGTATTTTGAAGAGAAATTAGTCCTTAATTTGATGAGGCATAAATCCCCAAAAACATCAATCCCGCACCACCCGCACCTGCCGGATCTCCTTTCCCCACACGCATACCACCGTATAAACACCCGCCGACCATGCACTTGAATTGATCACAAACTGCGACTCAGGTACTTGCCCTGCCACTGTTTTCTGCTGCCAAAGGATGCCGCCTGTTTGGTTATAGATGGATATTTGCAAGGCATCGGTGCTGAGTGTTGCGCCTGCCTGGGTCGATATATTGATCTCAAAATGACTCGTTACTGGGTTGGGCGATACCCGAACCGACCAATTCGATACCTGCTGTTCTTCTGTGATGTACTTGCGCTCGTCAATGGCTTGTGCGCCCTTGCCGCCGCCTTTTGCACAAGCAAGCGGTGTGAAGCGCAATTTATGACGAGGGCCACCTTCTGCCACCGTGGCCTGCATCCGCATCGCTTGGCCGTGGGTGAACAGGTACTGGATACTGTCGGGTACATTGTCCATGAGATTAGAGGTCATTTCTGCTGGATTGCCATCGCAGGTACTAAAATGCTTGTAATCGTACTGTGGAAACTTGTAATTGGGGCCATTATGTATAGGCGTGTCCTCCACATAATCGTCGGCGCAGGGGCGTGTATCGTTCCAGAGTTCGTAGAGATTGAGGTAACTGCCCATAAGGTGACACAGCGTGCGCCCCAGTGCGTACTCGCCCACACCCGATGCGCGGGCAAACAGACGATCGTCGATAACAATACCGTCGGTAGCGGCGGGGCCACCAGGCAGTTGCGCAAAACCAGATAGTGAATCCGGCAGCCGCGCTACCCATATATTAATATAACCATTGGCATCCCAGCCATCTTGTCCACCCGATGCTGTGGTTTTGAGCGCGGGGCCCATATTCCATTCCTGTACCCCCACCTGTGGTAGATTGATACCTGTGGTGGGTAGTCCATTTGGATCTGTGGCCGGAAAGCAGAAACGCACCTGTGCATTGGCGGCCTGCTTGGCGAATCCTTCCTTGCGGTCGGCCATAGACAGATAGACTTGGTTATCACTTTGGTTGCCTACGATCTGTCCGGCGAGGTTTAAAAACGGTGAGGGATGCTGGTATTCCTCTTGCAGGTACGGGTGCGCGGGTGCAAAGAAATCGGTGTTCAAGCGATCCATTTGCGCCTGTACATCCTCGGCTGTGATGGGTTCACCCTTGGTGGGCAGGAGGTGGAATACCACTGGTAGTACTACGCTGTCCATGCTACCATACGAGCGGAACTGTGCCGTATGTCGTTCTATGGCCGATTGTTGCGCGTTCAGTTCGGGTACGCTTGCGGCGAGTTTTTGCATATACGCCTGTGTGACGTACTGGCGCAGCGGTGCTTCTTGGAGGTCTTGCGCTTGCACGGCTGCTGCCGCGCTGGCAAGGAGGAGTAAGAGGAGGTAACGCATGGTGTGTATTTTATTTTTTTAAATATTTAAAAAAATTAATATATAAAAATATTTTATTTTATTAGTGAAAATTTTGTAGTAAAATATCCCTGTAAATCTTGTACCTTGTAACTTGAAACAGGGCGGCATATTATTCATCTTTAATTACCCTGCCTCTATGATTTTTTACCTCATACTTATATAATAAAAGACCATCTTCACCATAATAGTTATAAACCCCATCTATCATTAATCCTTCATAATAAGGGATTAAGGAGAACATCATTCCATTATCATGAAATGAGGCTGCAATACCAGTTTTTTTTCCATTAAAAAATGTAGAATAATATCTAATTCTTCCATTGGGAAACAGCCAATATGCAGGACCATGTCCTTGACTATTGACATAAGTCCCATGAAATTCACGGCCATCTTTATTTTTGGTCAAGAGTTCACCTTCTATTTTACCGTTAATATAATTGAAATAGGAAGTAGAGTACTTCGAATAAGTAATGAATTTCCCATGAGGTATGCCATTGGCTAAATGGCCAACCATTATCGTATCACCTCCATCAATATACGTTATTTGACCATTGAGTACTTTACGCTCATCAATTTGGGCAACTATTTTAACTTTTCTCCAAGGTATTGGAACATCTATTCCGCTTGAATCTCTATATAAAGGATGAATTCTACTTGTGTCATAGGCTTGTAATTCATAATCATAGAAGGTTACGCATTCAGAAACCATTGTTCCTGACACTTCAGTCGAATCGCATAAAAACACCCTTTGTGATAAGGTTGTTTTTGAGCAAAAAAACAATGTAAAAAAAATAATATATTTTTTCATTTTTTCTATTTTTTTATTGGTTGCCCATCCTGTGCTAAAAAATTACCTCTCCCCTTTCCAACGATTAATGGATATACATCCCTGCTCTGAGAAATTTTACCTTCTCCCCGCAAACGAGTTACCTTCTCTATAGCCTCGGAATAAACAGTAGATTGCAGACCCCGATAATCCTCTTTTTTCAAAGGATTTTGTTGATCTTTATGCTCTTGGATCCCATCAGCATTTTCTTCAAAAGCGAACATGATATCACCAGCTTCATTTGCTAAGGTATTCACTTTGTTTTCTTCTTTCATACCGTTTTTAAAAAGAAATATATTTATCTGTCCAGGATGCCCTTCAAGTCTTGGGCCTCCTATAATACCTTGTTTGGCCCCCATTCCCTGTCCATGTGGGATTTGAATATCATAGGGTTTACCATCAGATTTCATATATTTACCTTTATTTGTCTCATCGAATCCTATAGGAGTTGCAGCTACGGCTTTATCATCTTCATTATCCGCTTGGTGTTCATCTTTATTGGAAAGATATACTTTCACCACTACTTGTTGTTTATCACCTGCTGGAGAAATAAACTCAAGATTATCAATAAAGTTATACAACTCTTCATCTTGAGATTTTAACGCGTTTAATAAGGAGGTTACTGCATCTGCTTGATCTTTATAATCTGCGCCTTTATTTGCATAAGGATTTACCCAAATCATACCATCTCTATCTAATAAAAGCGTTGGATTTGATTTCACATAACTGTAAGTATTTATGTTTACGGATTTCTCGGCAAGTGGATCAATACTCATCCACCGTCCCAAACTCCCATCATACCACCGAGCCCCATAATCATTCCAATTCAGCCCAAAATCATCATTCAACTCCTTGCCATTGTACTGGTATTTCGTATCCGGGCTAATAGCCGTATTGTTCATCCAGTCATACCCCATATTCATACCAAAGGGGTAGTAATGGTTTTCGCTTAGTATTTCGGTGGTCGTGGCTACACCTGTTATATCCACCGCGCCATTATTATTAATATCGGCAAAGGTAAGGCGGGTATTGCCCAAGTGGTCTTTTATATTGTACTCGTAGCGGAATGCTGCACCATCGGGCGTAATACGGCCTTCGGGGTGGTAGATCGCTTCCAACGTAAGCGCGCCTGCACTGCCATTGCTGCGGTACTCCAATCCTGATACATAATCCTGCTTGTACAGTGTAACCGCGCCTGTGTTATTGACCGTTTTGCGGAGTTTCATGCCACCTCGGTCGTAGAGAATATCTATCGACTTACCACCACCAAAATTGAAAACGGTCGGCAAGTTAAGGTGATTATAGGAAATAGCCAAGGATTTGTAGGGATCATTGGTCATATTGCCATTTACGTCATAAGTATAGGTGGCGGTACTGGCAGCGGCGGCTGGGTTGAAACCAGCATTGCGCTGGGTAGAATTGGCTGTACCTGCGGCATCTGCTATTTTTGAGAGGCGATTGGTGCCTGTAACATAAGTATAGGTCAGGTTATCAATTTGACCCAACGTATAACAAGTAGCAGTAGTGGTGGACTTGAACATGCCATTGCGCGTAAGGGTGTTGATATTGCCCCGCATATCGGCGTACGTCAAGTTTTCTTGGTAGCGGTTGGAGGTATTGGCTGTACCCGCGCTGTTGATATCCATATAAGTGGCATTCAGCATTCTATCCAAAAAATCGTAGGTGACATTATAGGCTTGTCGCTCGCGCCCGCGCACCTGCCATACCAATTGGGATATATTACCATTGCGCTGGCCTGTGGGTGCTACGGGTTGCCCGGTAAAGGTCTGCGGGGCATCGTAGTTAAGGCTCATCTTAAATAGGTCATTGCCATCTGGGTTTGCCGCAAAGGAGGCGGTCAATGGCCCTACCGCCAATGGATTGGTAGCACAAGCAACAATGGCCTTTTCTGTGACCGCAAATGTGCTGGCACTATTGATACCCGTTAACCAGTTTTGTTCATTATAGGTATAGTCGAGGCTCTGCAAAAAACCAGAAGTAGGTACACCGCCCACTGATCCTGTGTGCTGGCCAAGTGATTTGTCGATGATTCTGTCGCGAAAATCATATACATAATTGGCCAATTGCTTTTCGGTATTGCTATTGATCTGGTGGTACAGGTTGGTATTTCTGCCCGAATAGTCATACGTTTTTCGAGAGGTAAGCGTAAGTGCTGTGGCCGTTGGGCTGGTTTTGTGTGTACGCACTTCCGTCAATACATTGCCAGCATAGTCGTAAGTATAGGTATAGTTGTCCGAGCCAGTAGCACTGGTCAGGTGGTTATTGCCATTATTGGTGAGCATACGACCTGTTACCGCATCGAAAGTCATGGTGCGGGTAATCGGCGTTGCCAAACCGGGGATATATACTTTTCCTTGTGTTATTTTGCCTTTTTCGATACCTACTGTACCATAGACCGTTTCGGTATGCACTTCGGAATGCGTACCGGGTGCGCCGGGAGAAGGGCTGGTACCCGTGTAGGTAGCAAAACCAGTTTTGATCGGTCGTCCGTAGTCATCATAAAGATTGAGTAGCCATTTGCCACCGCTGGTTTGCGACATCACTGGGTCTTGGAGGAATACCATTTGATCGCGGGCATTGTACAGCATTTTTACTGGAAAGTCTTGATCGGGTACTTTTTTGGTGAGCATATTATCGCGCCCATCGTAGGTATATTCAAAACGTTTGTTGGCATCAGCAGTGGTATTGGCTGTGCCGGGAGGCAATACTTTTACCAAACGGTTTTTATCGTCGTAAAAATAATAGGTATCCGCTTTGTCGGCAGAACTGAATTGAATCGGCGATAATGATGTAACACTTTGGGCGCGAGAGAGTATCAAGCGGCCAGATTTGTCGGTAAAAGTGATTTGCGCGCTACCCGTAGTGCTTGTTTTGGGTATAACACTTACCGATTTGCTCAACACACCTGCTGGATAAAAACTACCTGCTGTTTCATTGAGAAACTCAACTTCATTGGCCACATTACTTCCGTATATATTGGTAACAGGGTACCAATCGGGGGCAGTAGAAGTGAGTACGCGATTGAGCGGCGATAATTCGTAGGTATTGGTGGTGAATTTTTGGGTAGTGGGAATTGCCGTAAAATTACCAGTATTAGCACCACCTGTAAATGGGGTAAATGCCTTGGCCACCCGTCCTTGGTTATCATAAGATACTGCCCCTGTTACCACATCCGTTTGAGTGGGTGACCATCCTTTTTTTACGGTTTGCAGCGGCCTACCCAAGCCATCCATATATTGTTTGGTCTCTGTAACCGACAATAGCGAATTGCTATTGACAGTGGCTAAAGTGCTTTTTTCATTGACCCAATTGTATTTATTATTTGTGCTAGAACCATCTGCATAATTATAGGTATAATCAGTGGTAACGCCCCAAGTAGTGGCATTTATTTTGTCCTTTGTTACCTTTGAAAGACGCATCAGGTTATCGTATTGGAAGGCGGTTTTTCGGCCATCTATATCGGTGATTTCGCTGAGTAGTCGACTATTGGAGTGATAGGTATAACTGGTCGTAAAATCCTTAAAAGTCTTGGAAGCAATAAGCCCATTGGTATTCCAAGTATAGGTTTCCGAATCATTCCAGCCGTCGGTTCTGAACGATGCAGGTTCCCCTTTTGCGTTATAGGATTCAATAGTGCCATCCAGTACAAATGCACCCGCCGATGGTGTGCCATTAGTCCAGGTTTTTTCGTAGGCGTAATACTGGTAGGGTCGTGGGTGTGGGCCTGTTGCAGAAAATACAGGATTGGTATTGAGTGTACCATCATTATTGAATGCCGCATAGTTTGTTTGCGTTCCACCTACAATAGTTCCTGCTGCTGCTGATCCAATAGCCCCTACTTTTGTCACCGTCTTTATGGGCATTCCGATCATATTACGGCTGATCATTTCCGCTTTTATACTGGCTAATGGGTAATCGTAGATATAGGTATTTTCGGTACGCACCGCAGTCGCATTGTCGGAGCGATAGGTCTCTATGGCTACGGGTGCTAGGTTCGATAATTGAAGAGTGGAGTACTCGTAATTTGTTATATTTGTAATACCATCTTGGGTTATTGTAACCCGTTGAGGCCGTGCTATGGAGGTTGCATTGGAATAACTTGTCCAAACATAACCACTCAAAAGTCCAGCACAAGCTGGAATATACACCACTTTGTACATGTATTCGTTGGGTGGACTAAGTACATAATTATCATTGTTGAGTATGGTTGCTTCATCAAATACTTTTACATTGTTTACATCAAACAGCGATTTGTTTTTAATCATGCCCCGTCGTACGCTTAGTCCCTCTTGTTTCTGTGGATAAGCGTCAGATAGTGGAGGTGAAGAAAAAGTTTGTTCTGTCTCAAATTCATATTCTGCTTTACCATTATTCGCTGAACCATTGCTATATTCTTCTGCTACATATTTGTACCCAATATGATTTCCACCTAATCCTGAAAGCGCAACTATGCTATTTGACATCACAAAAGCAGCCACTTTAGCACCATTATACACATAACCATAACCGGAGTAAATCGGTTCTCTATGCAGGAAACCACTAGAGTAAGTCGGCGTAAGTTTATCTTTATAAGTATATTTTTTGATTATATCATTAGCCACATCTATATTATCGTGGGTTTTCATTTGTTTTATGCGCAAGCCACCTACTTTTTTAAGTACTGGTGTAATAGTTTCCGATACAGCAAAAAAAGAAAATTCGGCTTTACCATCTTGTGATGAAATTTTAAAAGTGTAAGGCACTCCAGGCTGTAATGAAAAATAATCTGATAACAATTGTTCGTTGACATAAGAAGTCACGGTAGGACTCCAATTCGAAAAATTTACCCCTACGCCACCTACTTGCGTACCAGAAGCATTAAAAGCGGACAAACCACCGAATACATTACTAGTACTGCAACTACTAGGTGTGAGTACTATTCTAACTTTAGCTCCAAGCGATAGTTGAGCAGCAGTAAAAGTAAAAGTATTAGCGTTACTAGGCGGCGGCAATGTAACCACCTGATTGACTGTTGAGTTACAACAAGTCCCTCCTTGATTGGGAGGTATAGGAGCGCCACAGTTTGAAGCACTAAAAAAGTAATTATAAGATTGTACGGTTTGTTGCTTGGTATAGTCATTGGCTTCATAGGTGAATTCCGTATATCCCTTGGTTGGATAAGTAATTTTTTTCATTGCCCCCACGATCATTGCGGCCTCATTGGACTCTCTAACTGCTGTTGCATAAGGCGGATTTACAATGCTGGCCATGACTTGTATAGTCACAGGTGGTACATTTTGTGTGCCTTCATTGCCCACAGCACCATTATAATAACCCCAGTGGTCAATCTGTTTAGATAGTCTATTGGGTAAAGTACCCGGATAATATTCAAAAGTATATGGATTTTCGCTGATTACAGGTGGGTTGGCAGCGCAGGAGACTGCTTGTACAGAATTGAGGAACAAACGTTTGTAAAATGACAAGTTATTGGTATTATTAGGCGATACCATATACGTATAGTTCAAGTTGAACTGTTTTAAGCAAGTGCCATCGCTTTTTTTTATTTTAATGGATTTTAATGCTTTTCTTTCTCCTCCAGTACAATCAGATTGTGTATTGGCATCCAAATCCTCGCGGTCGGTGGTTTCGGGTACAAATTCTATTGTTTCCGAACTCGTAACGATAGAAGAAAGGCGCTTTGCTTTCACTTTCAACGTATGTCCACAATCGTATGGGCCACCCAAAGGTACCCCTGGACAACTTTCTGAAAAATTACCTCCAGCACAGAATCTATATGTTGCCGTAAATGATCCAGGGCTTAGGTACTGGTAACATTCCTTTGCATAATTCAGGTTAATAAAATATTTTTTATCATGCGTCTCTATCTTGCGCAACACCCATGATGAAGGATATATAATACCGCCGTTGGCATCCGTATAATTGTATTCTGCGCCATCTGTATCGGTTGTTTCTTCGGGGTCTATTTTCCCAAAGGAGTACCTGTTACCCTCTGGATCGGTAATATATATATGAGAAATTCGACTACCTGTGACAATTTTTTCTACTTTTAGATCCGCCCTAGGCACAAAAACGACATTTTGGTTTCTATCAAAATAAAATTTGCCGGAATAACTACCAAAATTATACGAGAATATATCTGCTTCGGCATCTAATGCGCCATCAAGGACAAGGTTTTTTTGAATTGAATTAGTAGCATCAGAAGACGAGGCATCGGGATTTACTAAGTTAATTCCAGACGTAAAATACCCATTTTGCCCTTCATCGGCGATACCCAATATCGTGCGGGAAACCATACCACCTGCATTGATTGCCCAATTGGTGCCGACCCAACTGGAAGGTTCATTGAGTTTGATGCCACCTGCATGGTAACTAAGCGAGATCGGTAAAGTTAATGATCCCTCCTGTAACGTATAAATCGGCACTGAAATATTAGGTATGCCAGTATAGTAACTGACAGGAGTATCCGTATATTTTCCTAATGAAGCCGCGTTTGGCGACGGCATAGATACGTCTTTAATATACGCATTTTTAGGTTGGGCAAATACCATTACAGCCGAAAAAAGGCAAAATAAGGCACAGGCATTTATTCTTTTGGTCAACATAAGTAAAGAATGTTTGGATAAACGGTTGAATGTTAAAAAGCGATTGTGAACAACACAGTGCAAAGGAACTATGACTTTCGCCGGACAAAAGCAAAAAAAAGTGATTGTTTTTCTCAAAAAAATGAGTATTTTTCTCAATCTATCTCAAGGCTCCACAAATTCAAAAAAATTTGTGTATGCTTTTATCCTTGATTACTAAGTCTTGCACTATCTTTGTCGTGATAACAAATGTATCTTCATCCTTACACACCACACAAACTATGGAAATCGGCTCAAAAATCCGCTTTTTACGAACATCTAAAAACTTAACTTTAAAACAAATGGCAGATCTTGTTCAATTAGAAAAAAATAAGCTGAGCCGATTTGAATTGGGGCATCAAAAACCCAAACTAGACGATATGGAAAAAATAGCAAAAGGCATGAAGATTCCCATTGATAAAATCGAAACACTTGACCCCGAACGCGCTATTTATAATTTACACGAAAATAGTGATTTTTTCCTCAATACTGGCTCTGTCCAAATACCCGAGGACAAGGACAATGGAGCATTGTTGAAACTAATAGAGGTATTGCAGGAACGATTAATTGCTTCGGAACAATTGAATAAATCATTGGCAGAAGCGTTAATGAAATCGCAAGCATTGCAGGAAGCAATGATGCATCGAATGAATCAGGTTGCGTAACTGTAGGCTGCTTTGGGTAGTACGTTACACAGTTTCAGGGTAATTATTGTTGGTTAAATCAATATTTACCCTAACCAATTCATGGTTAGGGTATCGCTAAATTGACGAGATTAGATGCAAAATCGCGCCGTCAATATGTACTTACAGCACATTCCCAAGAAGATTATACCACATCTCACCCCCTATTTCTTCACCTCAATTTCATCCACCCTAAGTCCATCCATTTTAATAACCGTCAGCGTAAAATCCCCAAGCGTTACTTTATCGCCTTGCTTGGGTAATCGGTTCAGTTCGTGGATAAATAAGCCACCTATCGTATTAAAATCGTTATTGGAATGGTCGTAATGTTCAATTTCGAGGTATTGCAGGAACTCGTGCATGGCATATTGTCCATCTACGCGCCAAGTATTTACGTCCACTTCCGTGATTTGGTATTCGTCGTGGTGTTCCGCGCTCACATCGCCCACGAGTGCATCTACAATATCATCAAGGGTGATAACGCCTTGCAAAGTGCCGTATTCGTCGATCAGTACGGCGTAATGTTGCCTGCCTTTCCGAAAACTTTCCAATAATTGGTACGCCGTAGATGTATCTGGCACAAAAAGCGGTTGTTTCAATTTGTCGATCAACTTAAAATCCGGGCCACTGTGAATAAATAGGTCATTGATATACACCACGCCTTTGAAATTGTCCAAATCGCCATCACAAACCGGATATACCGAGTACCTTTCCTTGCGTACCCGATCGCGGATATGCTCCAAACTATCCTCCACATCCAACCACACAATATCGCTGCGGTGGGTCATCAGGGCATCTACCTGTCGGTCGCCGAGGGCAAAAACCCGCTCGACAATATCTTGTTCAATTTCATCAATCTGTCCACTATCCGCGCTTTCTTGCACGATGGATTTAATTTCCTCCTCGGTCACAATACTATCTGTTTCAGAACGGATACCCATGAGGCGCAGCAGCAGATCACTGGTATGGGTCAGCAACCAAACAAACGGCGCGGTAACCAAAGAAACATAGTGCATCGGGCGCGCCACAGCAGATGCTACGGTTTCGGGAAACGACATACCAATGCGCTTGGGCAATAATTCACCCAAAACCAAGGACAAAAAGGTGATAAAAATAAGTACACAAGTCACCGAAAGTCCTTCGGCATACGGTGCAAGGGCTGGAATATTCATAAGCCATGCCTTTACATCGCTGGTGATGTTTTTACCACTATAAATACCCGTGAGCAGCCCGATCAGCGTAATGCCAATTTGTACTGTTGATAAAAATTTATTGGGCGATTCAGCGAGTTCGAGGGCTTTTTTTGCGCCTTTGTTGCCGCGTTTGGCCGCATTTTCGAGTTTAAATTTCCGAGCAGAGACCAATGCGATTTCTGACATAGAGAAAATGCCATTGAG
>JAAFHO010000117.1 GCA_013297575.1 Chitinophagales bacterium | reverse complement strand
ATTGCCGGATACGGCGGTGGGTCAATTGGCTAAAAGTGGCTGCTGCGGGCTCGTCTGGGTCATTTCCGGGTGGCGGGCCGAGGCGATAAAGCGGAATGGCATCAGGGCCAAGGACGAGTATGGCTTCGCCGTCGGCGATGGATTGAGCGAGTTCATTCCAATTGAGTTCAGGCATGGTTATTTCGTTTTTAAATACGGAGGGCAAATATGAGAATTTTTTTTGTTTGTTTTGGTTTTTTTGTTGGGGGCTTTTATTTGTTTGAAAGCATTTCCTTGAGCATTTTACCAGCCTCTTCATCTCCGAGGTCACGGGCTTTGATGTACCACGCGGTGGCTTGTTGGTAGCTTTGAGTGACTCCTAGGCCGTTGTTATATAGTAAGCCTAGGTTTCTCATCGCCCCAGCAGCGCCCTTTTCCGCCGCTTTTTCATACCATTCCTTTGCTTTAAGGTAATCTTGGACGACACCGTGACCATTACGATAAAGGATTCCTAAATTCTGCATCGCTGTGGCCTCTCCTTTTTCAGCCGCCTTTTCGTACCATTCCCTTGCCTTATGGTAATCTTGGGTAACGCCGTTGCCGTTGTGGTAATATACACCGAGACTTGTCATTGCTAAAGGCTCGCCCTTTTTAGCCGCCTTTTCATACCATTCCTTTGCTTTGTGGTAATCCTGGGCAACACTATGACCATTGCTATATAGGACGCCTATATTTTTCATCGCCCCTGTATGTCCCTTTTCGGCGGCCTTTTCATACCATTCCCTTGCCTTTTGGTAATCTACTACAACACCTTGTCCATAATAATAGAGTAAACCAAGATTGTTCATTGCCCCTGTATGTCCCTTTTCGGCGGCCTTTTCATACCATTCCCTTGCTTTATGATAATCTTGTGCAACGCCATCGCCATTGTCGTAAAGCAAGCCAAGATTGTTCATTGCCTCTATATTTCCCTTTTCAGCGGCCTTTTCATACCATTCCCTTGCTTTATGATAATCTTGTGCAACGCCTTGACCATAGTCATAAAGCAAGCCGATATTTTTCATTGCCTCTATATTTCCCTTTTCGGCGGCCTTTTCGTACCATTCCCTTGCTTTATGATAATCTTGTGCAACGCCATCGCCATTGTCATAAAGCAAGCCAAGATTGTTCATTGCCCCTATATTTCCTTTTTCAGCGGCCTTTGTGTACCATTCCCTTGCTTTATTGTAATCTTGTGCAACGCCGTGGCCATTATCGTAAAGCAAGCCAAGACTGTTCATTGCAAGATCTTGACCCTTTTCAGCGGCCTTTTCGTACCATTCCTTTGCCTTGTGGTAATTTTGGGTAACGCCGTGGCCATTATCGTAAAGCAAGCCGATATTATTCATCGCAAGCGCATTTCCTTTTTCCGCAGCCTTTTCATACCATTCCTTTGCTTTATTGTAATCTTGTCCAACGCCCTGACCATTGTGGTAAAGCACACCAAGATTGTTCATTGCAAGATCTTGACCCTTTTCAGCGGCCTTTTCATACCATTCCTTTGCCTTGTGGTAATCTTGGGTAACGCCGTGGCCATTGCCGTAAAGCACGCCTATATTGTGTATTGCCCTAGCATCCCCATTTTCAACAGCCTTTTCATACCAAGCCTTAGCTTTTGAGTAATCCACGGAAACAAAATGACCCAGATGATACATACGCCCCAAACGCCGCTGATACTCCCCCAAAAACAATGGACTGTTTTGGTGTCGGAAAAATATGGAAAGAGCAGCTGCGTAATTTTCCTTATCGTACTCCTCTGCCGCTAGCTGCAGTTCTGCTGCTATGGCTTGCGCATCCTCTTTGGCCCGGTCGGGGGCAGGTGCATGGGTAGCGGCTGTGACAGGCTTAGGTGCTGCTGCTGTCTTTTTTTCTTTTAAAGTTTTTAGCAAACGAACTATGCCGTTGGTTACATTGGTAAATGCTTCATCCAAATCATCCCAATGTTTTTTGGAATAAACTGGCACCGCATTGTCGGGTAACACTTGTAACTTTTTGATTTCCGGAACAAGCTCCCAGCCACAATGCCTCAGCAAAATAGGCACAACGATTGCGTCTCCTTCATCGTGTCGTTCGAGTGCCTCTTTGAGTTCGTGTGTATGGATATAATCGGAATCAAAAAAATCGCGGGAAAGGAGCAGCACGATAATATCTGCCGTTTTTAGGTTCGACTTGATGGCTTTTTCCCATTCTTGTCCGGGGGCAATTTCCCCGTCGTACCAAACATGGATTTCCTTTTTGCGCTCCAGCGGGGCAAGGGATTTCTTGAATTCTACGATAGAAGTATTGTCTTCGCGGGCGTAGATGACAAAGAATTTCGTGGGCAAGTCTGGTTGGAGCATTTCGATAATATTAATGTTTAGGCAAAGGTAAACATATTCAATAAACCGAGTATTTTATTTTTGAAAAGGTGTTTAAGTTCCCTGTATAAACAGTCACATCGTTCAATTATCGCATTTTTCCAAAGTCTATTAAATGGTCCTCCCACAAAGGTAGAAAATATATAAAGATAATTTACAGCAAAAAAGCCGCCACTCCAGGGAGCAGCGGCCTAAATCATTAGGTGAATATGAAGTACTTATGCGAATAATGGACTCATGTACTCACTTGATTTTCAATACTTAGTCATACGATGACTCCGAGTCATCGTATGACTAAGTATTGAAAATCAGCCACTAAGGAAATCGAACCCATTATTCGCATTCCTTAGGAATTTTAAGGCAATGTAACAGATGTCGTAACCGACCCCACCTTCAACGTGGCTTGGTCATCGCATTGCCCCGTACCAAAATCTAAGGTCTTTTTGGCGGTATTGCCCACTTTTACTTCCACCACGCCACTTACGACCCATTCACAGGCAATTTCTTTCCGCAAAGGACTGGTGGTTTTTGCTGTATAGGCTTTGCCACCGCTGTCTGTTCCCGATATATTGGTGCTTATTTCATATACATCGTCCGACTGCGACTGCGGCCCTTTGGTATCCATACCGGCTACCTGAACGGCGGTTAAGGTGCCAGCGTAGGTGTATGTTTGCCCTTGGGGATTAATGATTGATCCGCCAGTGATCGTACCTGCATAGGATCCGGCACTCACCACCGATACCGAATACGCGCCTTGTACCGTATAACCTTTGTACTTAAAATCGGTGAAACTGATCGCAATACTCGTGTTTGGATTATTGATTGGGCCAGCAAATACCGCTATGATTTTGCCGGAAATCAATTGCCCCTGCGGTGTTGTACAGCCCGTACCGTAATCAAGGGTAAGTGTTTTGGGATAGGTGCCGATAGGGGTGACGCTCACGGCCGGGCATGTGTTGCGGTCGGTGACTTCATTGGCAAAGCCATTCAAACTTGGTTCATTTTGAGCGGCTTCTAAGGTCATATTCCAAACAGCAGTAAAAGCCGTTTCTGCCGATGAGTACTCTTTTGAGGTGAGGCGATCCTCGTCATTGATGGTTTTAATATCCGTTTCCTCTTTTTTGCAAGCGATAAAAAAGACGAGTAATAAACCTGTGCATAATTTGAAAAATTGAATGGAGTAGTGCATTTTATTTTTTTGTTTTATTCGTGAAATAATGACACAAAACTATGCCTAGACTACGGTGGTGGGCAGGAGTATTCAACGGATTGCCGCGATAATTCAACCAATGGATAGGTATATTTAATAACACGGGATAGCCTATAAACATACATTCCCTCTGGGAATTTGGGCGGCGGCTAGATAGTTACCACAACTTTAAATACGCATAATATTACTTAAAACAGGCTTAATATTACTTAAAACAGGCTTAATGATTTTTTAAACAACTTAACATATCTTAAAATGGCATTAACGATAAATTGAAACTTAGGTAATTTTTAGGTAATATACACTTCATCTCCGGCCCGTTCCTTTGTATAAAATTTTAAACATTATGTTAAAGAAAATTACACTATTATTCGCGTTTGCAGGCGTACTTACAGCCTCTAATGCCCAAACACTATTCAACGAGGTTATCAACATGCCTGCTGGCTATGTCTCCCCAACATTTGTGATGCCTCCATCTCCTCTTACCACGCAAGTACTGTTTGTAGGCGGTACTGATCTTGTACAAACCACTGCTACTTATGGCAATCCTGCTGGCCAACAATTGGCTAAGGAGTGGCACGATTTTATCGGATTTACACCAGATAACACAGGCGCTAGCTTGGGTTGGGTTACTGTAAACCACGAAATGGTATTGCGCGACGACAAAATCGGTGATGGCGGTGGTATGACTGCTTTCCGTGTTGTACGTAATGCAGATGGTACACTTTCTGTAGTTGACCAAACGTTGAACGACGGTCGTACAGGTAAGTTTTTCAATGTTGACTTCGCAAACACAGTTGGTGAAACTGGTATGAACTGCGGAGGTATCGTATCTCAGGTGGATGGTCGTATTTGGACTGCTGAAGAGTGGTTCCAAACGAGCAATGCCATGATTGCTCCAGGTGTTCGCGACACGAGCAACTACACTGTTCAATCTAACATTGCTGGTTGGAACGGTGTTTCTTTGAAGAAGTACCAAAACCTTAACTGGATGACAGAAATTGACCCACGCCAAGCAAAAGCGATTCGCAAGCAGTACAACTGGGCACGCCAAGGCTTTGAAGGTGGCGCAATTGAGCCAGGTAACCGTATTGTTTACCTTGGCCCAGACGAAACTCCTGGTTATTTCGGTATGTTCGTTGCTAATACACCTGGTGATTTCACAAAAGGTACTTTGTTTGCTTATAAGCACGACAAATCTGGTTACAACTGGGTTCCAATTTGGGAAAATGGTTCTATGTTAGACCACAATAAAGTTGCTACTCAAAAAGGTTGCACGATGTACAACCGTATTGAGTGGGTTACTATGGATCCTAAAAATAACAACGTTTATTTCACAGAAACAGGCCGCGACAAGCCAGGTAGCGCTTGGAAAGATGAGGCTGCATTGGGTGGCGTATATGCTCCACACCACGCGGCACGTGCGCAAGCGCAAGGCTTTACTGATCCAGGTGATGCAAATTATACCGACTACTATGGCCGCGTAATGAAGTATGACCCAGTTGCCGACGAAGTATCTGTTTTGATCGAAGGTGGCCCATTCTTTGCTACTAGTCCTGCTGAATCAGCGTATCCATCTAAGCACTTGTCGAACCCCGACGGTCTTGTTTGTGTACAAATTAAAGGTAAGTCGTACTTGTTAATTCAAGAAGATTTAAATGGCGTTACATTTGGCCGTACACCCGCAGGTGTTACAAATACTACTTGTGAAGCATTCTTGTTGGATTTGAGCATTCAAAACCCAACTGTGAATGATTTGATTCGCTTAACTGCAGTGCCTGCTGGCGCGGAGGTAACAGGTGCTATTATGACACCTGATGGTAAATCAATCCTTATCAATGCGCAACACCCACGCACAGACAATCCATTCCCATACAATCACTCGTTGACTTTGGCGATCCATGGTTTTGATAAGTTGGGTTCACAATCTATCGCAGACCGCAATCCATTCGAAGCAGAATTGGGCAAATCTGATGCTGCAAGCGAATTTACGATTTATCCAAATCCAACGGCGCGTATCGTTTACATGAACCAGTTGACGGATGTTGCTTTATACGATGCTAATGGCAAACGTGTATTAGTACAGCGCAACGTAAACGAAATCAATGTTTCTGGTTTAACACCAGGTACTTATTTCCTTCAAAATGCAGCTGGCAAGACAGTCCAGTTGTCGATCCAATAATTAGTTCATCCATATCTGGAGTGTGTCGTGCCAAAGGGTGCGGCACACTCTTTTTTTTATCACTTATTCTACCCGCTTTATACTAACGTTTTTCAATTTCAATATTTCAAACACTATGCAGATCAAAAAAAGTACAACTATTTTTTTATTTCTCGTGTCCTGTTTCCTTTTACAAGGATTTTTAAAAACCAATAATGATCAACCACTTAAAAAAGTAAAAGCGCAATTTGAAGTGGATGTTGAACAATTTAATGAAGCCTTGAGTATTTACGAGGCTGAAGCAATACAATTTATCAATACGCCAAGCGATATAAAAAACCTCCAAAAAGTACATCTTCAAGCGCGCTTAGCTTATAAAAACATTGAATTTTTGGTAGAATATATTGATCCTTATCAAGCAAAAAGAAATTACAATGGCGCGCCGTTGCCCACCATAGAACCGGCTGTCCCCGAAGTGAAAGTAATTCAACCAGCGGGTTTACAGGTATTAGACGATATGGTATTTGGAGACAACCCATTTGAGTCAAAGACCGAAATTAGTCAACAGATCACACAGCTTAGAAAAGAATTTGAAATGGCGCGCCCAGTACTTATGGGAACTCCGCTTACCCACCGCCATATTTTTGAAGCAGCACGCAGGGAATTGATTCGTATTTTCACATTGGGTGTTACGGGTTTTGATACACCCGGCTCAGCCAATGCACTTCCCGAAGCAAGTGCGGCATACGAAGGGCTTGCACAGGCGATCCGTTGTTACCTGCCTTTGATCGATCAAAAAGATAAAGGATTGGCGATTGTCATAGACGCTCGATTGGATTATACCAGTACTTTACTCAAAAAACAACAGGATTTTGATACATTTGATCGCGCCGATTTTTTGATGAACCATATCAACCCGCTGTACGAGTTGATTTTGGAAATGCAAAAAAAATTGGGTATCGAAACGATTGAAGAAGTAGAAACCTTACCACAACCCATTAATTATCAATCAAAAGGGTTGTTTGATACCGATTTTCTGAATGCTGGGTTTTATGCTAAAATTAAAATGAGTGCCCCCGGTATCGAACAGCGTATTGCGTTAGGAAGACTCTTGTTTTTTGACCCCATTTTGTCCAAAGACAATACCATGGCTTGTGCCTCATGCCACCAACCCGAAAAGGCATTTACAGATGGATTGGCCAAAAGTATGGGCCGCGACGGCGAACATGCCACCAACAGAAATGCGCCAACGTTGATAAATTGTGTGTACAGCGAGCATTTTTTCCACGATATGAGAGAACCGCAATTGGATCGGCAAGTCCTGCATGTCGTAAAAAACGACAATGAATTTGCTTCCGATTATGTTGAAATTCTTAAAAAACTCAACCTTAGTTCCGCTTACTTAGCACTGTTCAAAGCCGGATACCCCAATCTTGGCATACAACCACTCAATGCTTATTCCATTGCAGATGCTTTGGCTTCGTATGTAGCAAGCCTCCAATCCTTTGACTCGCCGTTCGATGATTACGTGACAGGCCGTCAAGGTGTTATTGATCCGGCAGTGGTGCGCGGGTTTAATTTATTTATGGGAAAAGCGGTATGTGGCACTTGCCATTTTGCACCCGTTTTTAATGGAACGGTGCCACCTATTTATGTCGAAAGTGAATCAGAGGTGATTGGTGTACCCGCTTCTAAGGACAAAAATGCACCGATTGATGCCGACGAAGGTCGATATTCCAACCAAAAACCACGCGATCGAGCCTATTTTTATCAATATTCTTTCAAAACACCTACTGTTCGGAATATTGCCAAAACTGCGCCTTATATGCACAATGGCGTATATCAAACGCTCGAAGAAGTCGTTGATTTTTATAATAAAGGTGGTGGCCAAGGTATTGGCATTAAAATAGCACACCAAACCTTACCCTTCGATAACTTACAGTTGTCGGCTCAAGAACAAAAAGATTTGGTGGCATTTATGAAATCATTGAATACGCCTGCTGATAAATTTACAGCACCCGAATCGCTACCCTTATTTGATGGCAAACCGGAGTGGAACGAACGCTACCGTATATCTACAAATAAACAATGATCCGATTACTTGCGTTGCTCCTAATACCAAGTATTTTGGTACTGGGGGCAACTTTTTCTGAACCGACCTCTGTATCTCCCGAAAAACTGGCCAAAACCTATTGTGGCAGTTGCCATTTATATGTAGCACCTTCGGCATTTGAGCGTTCGCATTGGGAACAAGCTATTTTTCCTCGAATGGCGCTGTTTATGGGCGTTTATGCCAATGATTCTATTCGATCTGTTTTTGCGGGTACTTCAACGGCATTTCCGGTTCAACCGCTTTTGTCAAAAGAAAATTTTGAAAAAATTCGGGCATTTTACCTAAAAAAAGCACCAATAACGATCCAATTGCTCACACCTCAAAAAATACAGGACACCTTAATCGGGTTCAAAGTGCATATCCCAGAGGGCCGAATTGTGCCTCCGGGTATATCTATGGTGCGGTTTGGTGTCGATAAAACGATCTATTTAGGGGATGTTTATGCTAAAAAACTATTTGTACTGAATTCAGATGACCTGTCCTTTCAAAAAAATGGAAGTATCGCCGAAGGCATTGTGGACATAGAACCATCAGGCGATGATGTATTGCTCACCGTCATGGGGTCTTTTTCACCAACAGAGGCTGCTTCGGGTGCGCTGCTTCGTTTGAATACACAAAAAGGGCAAATCGAGGTGCTTCAAGATAGCTTGCAACGCCCAACCCAAACTACAGTTGGCGATCTCGATGGCGATGGCGATGAGGATAAAGTGGTGTGCGAATTTGGAAAATATACGGGCCAATTATCGTGGTTGGAGCAGATGCCCGATGGCTTGCACCGGCATACCATCCTTTCGCGACCGGGGGCCATTACCGCTCAATTGAGTGATATAGATGCGGATGGCGATTTGGATATTACAACGCTTTTTGGGCAGGCCGATGAAGGCATTTGGCGATTTATCAACGATGGGCATGGGCATTTTGAGGTTAAAAACCTCCTGCGTTTTGGCCCTCACTATGGTTCAAGTCATTTTCAATACTGCGATTTTAACAAGGACGGATGGCAGGATATTATTTATACCTGCGGTGATAACGCCGATTTTACGCCTGTTTTAAAGCCTTGGCATGGTGTTTATATCTTTTTGAATGATGGAAAAGAGCAGTTTAGTCCTTTTTATTTTTATCCCATGTACGGTGCGTACAAAGCCGAAGTGGCCGATTTTGACTTAGACGGAGATTTGGATATAGCGGCGATTGCTTTCTTTCCAGATTTTAGCGAAAAGCGCGCACGAAGTTTCGTGTTACTCCTCAATGAAGGCAAAAAACGCATGCAGCCTTATACTTTCCCAGATGTTGGATTAGGCCGTTGGATGGTCATGGATAGTGGTGACCCAGACGGGGATGGGGATATAGATGTACTGATTGGTGCTATGACCTTTGAAGTGCCAGGTAGACCAGATTTGGTGACCGCATGGAAAAAAGCAGGTATTCCGTTTATTTTTTTAGAGAATACAGCGAAGAAATAAGTGAGTAGTGCAGGTTTTTGCCATAATTTTTGCGAATAATGCAAACCTAATTTCAATGAAGTTACTGATGCGATGAGTAATCTTCAGTTGTAATCAAATCGGTTTGCAAAAAACGTTTCTGCATCAAACGGGTAAACCGTTCAGGCTGCTCCAATTCTGGGTAATGCCCTGCCCCTTCAAAATCATGCGGCTCATAGTCATTATGGTATTGTATTGCACTCCATTTGCTACACTTTCCGTGTGTTTTGTCCTTATCGCCCCAAATAAACAAAGCAGGTACACAAAGTGGACGTAGTGGAGGTTTTTCATTATTGAAAAACGCCTGAAAAGTGGATGCTAAACTATAGTGTGCCCCTTTGGCAAAGTTTTTAAGGGCAATATCAATATAGGGCTGTCGGATACTTTCGTTTGGAACAGCATAGTGGTACCACTTTTCAACAGTACGCTGTTTATTCATCCTAAAATATAATTGTCCGAGTAAGGGTGTTTTGAGGGGTACTTTTTTATGAATATTATATGCCCATTGTTGTTGTTGTTCCCAATTCAGCATTTGAATATTGACAACGCCATGCACTAAATCGGGACGAATTTCACCTATTTTCAGGGAAATATAGCCACTCATAGAGGGTAGAGCCATGATACAATTGGATAATTGTAAGGCTTCTAATACGGCGATCGTAGCCATCGTGGTGGACTTCAAACTGTAGTCGTAATTACTTTGTTTTGGGAGCGAAAATCCAAAACCAGGCAATTCAAATACAAGTACTTGAAATGATTGACCCAGCACCTGAACCAATTGGTCGTAATGCTCAATCATATTCATCGGATTGGGGGTAATTACTACCGTATATTTCCCTTTTCCATATAAACGATATCGGATCAAATAATGATCAATATCTAGAAATTTACTGTCGTTTTCAAATTTCAACGACTTAAAATACTGCAAATCGCCCCTCATAAAGCGATTATCAATACGTTGTAAAATACGCATTAATACATTAAAATTAAAAAAATGAGGGTGGAAAAAAATTATACGCTTTCTGGAAATATGTGGAGAGTGGTACAAAGGTAATTAAAAAATGAATATCCACTCATTAAAATAATAACTTTGCTTGAAGTTGACAATAAATTTTTGAAACTAAGATACCTTATTGCTACTTGCTAAATGCGCCATCAATACATCCGTTGTGGTGGTCCACTGCATACCGGGATAACGGTCATTATCTACTTCTTTCAATACAGAGCGTTCGTCCAGCATATTGTGCATATACTGCATACCTTGCCAAGCTGGATAAAGTTCTTGTTTTCCTGGCGCAATTGTTCGCGCTATTTTTATAATCATACCCAACAAACCCAAACCGCCTGGGCGGAATAAACCGTATTCTTTTCCAGTTACCTTACTCGCTACGGCTTGCATCTCTCTGGCACTGCGTTGGTCGCCAGCAATGCGCAAAAATCGAGGGGTATAAGGGTCAAGCGCGACATGTGCCGTGTACAGAGCAGTGTCGGCAATGGTTGTAAACGACATACGATGATCGGGGTTGCCCCAAGCGAGTATTTTATTGATATTAAAAAGTACAAGTGGCATTTGCCCTGTCAACATATCTGCAAAAGCACCGTTGAAAATGCTGGTTGCCGCAATAGGTGCTGCATCAATATAAGTCCTAAATACACGCCTAAAATCTAAATTGCGGTTACCACCTGCTGGCAACAAGGTAAAATCCAGCGAATAATCGGATGGAATAAACCGTGGTACGCCGGCAGCTACCGCCGCATCGAGCAACACCTTTTGGGTATCTACAATGACATCTTCTAAGCCAGCTAAAGCGGATACCACGCAGGACACACCTTCACAGGCTTTGGTGAGGGCAACTTTGTCGGACATATCCAATGGAATCACTTGGACACCCAATTGTTTCAATTGGTTCACCTTTTCAGGATCACTGCTGGTGCGGACAATGACCCGCACATCGGCACCCATTTGTACTAAAGCACGTACTATTTTTCCGCCAAGGTTGCCAGTGCCACCTGCTACTAATATTGAATTTTTCATGTTTGTTTTATTTTACGCAACCGTAAATCTACAAAAAATTTATGAACGGCCTATAAGTTTCCTTTAATCAGACTATTTACGCTTGGACTGAAATGGT
>JAAFHO010000116.1:2978-11611 GCA_013297575.1 Chitinophagales bacterium | reverse complement strand
AGCATTTGACCTCAATTACGATGGACTGATGACGGAGGTACACCCTACCCCCGATGAAGCATGGAGCGATGCTAAACAACAGATTATTCCTTTTGTATATAAGGAAATGATTAAAAACTTGATTGTACGTCGTGAAACGAGTAGCAATCCAGAATTTGTAGAGCATATTGAGCAATTGCGCCATAAAATTGACGAAATTGATTTGGAATTGCTTAATTTATTGGGCCGCCGGATGCGTATCGCTGAAGATATTGGTAAGTACAAACACCGCAATAATATTGCTATTTTACAAACGGCTCGCTGGAACGAAATTTTGGAAAAAGGTTATGAACAGGGTCGGAAACGCGGCCTGAATGATGAGTTTGTGGAGCATTTCCTTACTGCTATACATAAGGAAAGTATTATGCACCAACAAGTGGTGATGCAGGAGAAAAAGGTGGAATTGTGAGGAATGGAATAGGCGATATATCCAACGTAGGGCGTGGTGTGGGGTGTGTGGGGTGTATGGGCGCGACACGTGGTGTATGGGCGCGACACGAATACATGGGGCGCGACACGAATACATGGGGCGCGACACGAATACATGGGGCGCGACACGAATACATGGGGCGCGACACGAATACATAGGGCGATGCCCTATGCTGGATATATCGCCCCTTTGGGGCTGGGATTTGATTTATAGGCCACCGCAATGACATTTTTTTTAATGAATTCGGGTATTACTGGTAGATGATCTACCATCAATGATTTTTACTGTATTGCTATTTTCCTATATTTTTGTTATCCATTGCCTTGGGTCTAAGTATCTTAAATGGCACCGTTACAGTACCCCAATCGTGCATTTTTATGGTTGGTTCATCTCCAAAACCTACGGTGCGTTTGGGTTGATCCAATCCCCTCAATTTTAAAGAAGGTTGCTCGAAGGCTGTTGTACTAAAATCTTCGGTAGATACCATGATTTTGATATAATCCGTCAATTCATGCATTCCTGCCATATAATGCTCATCATCAATGGTAAGTCCTATGGATTTAAAAGTTTTTCCATTGCTTACCAGCACTGGCCATACTTCTGCCTCTGTTCCAACGGCGTTATTGGACACAAATATAGAACTGACACCAAAGCGGCCACTCAAATATAATGCTTTGATAAACAATGGATTACTGCCTATATTTTTAATTTTAATTGCTACTGAAGGGTTAATATTATAAGCCCCTGTAGCATTTTTTTGATAAGGTAATTCGATTGGATTGAAAAAATCGGGTACGATTTCCATTTGCTCCGGCTGCACTTCCCACCATTTTTCCACGCCAATACTGCGAAAAACAGTGATTTCTAATTGGTCTTGAACCAGCGTACTGATTGGGTTTTCGAGGGATTTTAAGAAATTCCATTGCATTACCGCATCGGTCTTTTTCCAAAATTCTAAGGCTTGCACCATTCCAAATGTACCATTGACGGGTAATACTGGCACGAAAACTGGCACATCAGAGCCATCTTGCAATAATGCTATTCCTTGTGGTGTTGCTTGGATGCGAAATGATGATGTGGCAGCAGCATCGATCAATTGAATATAAGAAACACCTGATTTTTCAAACTGCTCTACTAATAATTTTTGAATGGCAGGATCACAATCGGGCGCAAAAGCAACGGGATTGAGCGGCGCACCTCCAATCGTCACCTGCACATCATACGTTTGTTTTTTAAGAGGCACAAATGATTCATCTGTCCAGGTAACAAGGGCATATTCTGCAAAAACAGCGGTAACTGTCAGGGCCTGCTGGTTGTCTTTTGTCTTCAATGTTGTAGGATATTTCCCACCCATCGAAACACCGTGATAAAACCCTGCATTTACCTGCCACGATTCGGCATTTTTATTCCAACCAACAAAAAAACGATGCTTGGGCTGGACAGCACCACCAAGAAAACTCAAATTTTTATCAGCATCTGCGATAGATTCTACACTCGGGCGTTGATCGGCGGTGCGGATACGATTATCAATTTTTCGTGCAATACGATCCTCCAAATCCGAGTAAGACAACATGCGATTATTGGTTTCCAGCACTTCTATCAAACTGGCGGTGAAAGCGCCGCGTATTTCGGCACCAATCACCACTTCTTTAGCGGTTTGATAGTTTCTACAGGCCGCAATTTGGATATGTTTACCTTTGGGAGTACTGAATTGGCCTTTACCATTGGGCATATAAGCACCTCGATCGAAACCATAGTATTCTTGGATTGTAGCAGGGTAACGATTGGGCATACTGAGTCGGATAGCCACCGATTCGAGTAGCGTACTTTTGGTATTTCCCCCCGAATGACAGCAATCCATTACAGCCAAAAAATGGCGATCGGGGTTGCCATGTGTAGTTTCATGGATCAAAACCGATAATTCCTTACCAACTACGCAACTATCATAACAAACAATGGCTTCAATTTTGCCATCGGTAGATTCCCAAAAGTCTTTTGAATCAATACGGCTACCGTGTCCGCTAAAATAAAATAGGCAAATATCGCCCACACTCGCTTGGGCAAAATGCTGGAAGCCATCAATCACGGCTTTTCGTGTAGCGGCTTCATTTTTCAAGATCAGTGGATGAAAATCAAAAGTGCTGTCTATTGCTTCACTTTGGCGCAATAAGTAATCGTGTAATGCCTGCATATCGGCAATGCAACCGTTGAGTGGCCGTATGCCATTGGTATAAGCATTGATAGAGGCAAAAAGGGCAAATAGTTGTTTTTTAGCCATGAGTCATTTGTGATTAGTGGTTTTGCTTTTTTGTGCGTGACCATGAAGCAGATCTGCATAGAATATACTTTATGCGCTTTTGGTGTATTTTGGAAACAAAAATAGGGCGTTATTTTAATTTTTTTGAAAAAAAAGTAAAAAATATATAAATAAATACTTAGCGTTATAAATTATTTTATACCTTTGTTAAGTGCTTTCTCCGCTAAAAAAGTTAAAAAACACACCAAAACTTTCACTACTCAGCACTTTACCTTGATTCAAGACAATATCACAACATAAATCTTACAATATGCAAACAACCAATACTATAAAAGTAATTACCCTTGCAGGTTTCCTGCTCTTAGTATCCGGTTTTATCGCCTTCAGGGCTGGTGTTTTTGATCGGTACTTCGAAACGGAAAAACCAAAAGTAGTCACGACGAGTATTGATACTGCCGCGCTGAATGTGGCTATTCAAAAGATATTTCCTGAACCGGAGCCTTATGATAAGAACAGGCCTAGGGTGGTTGGGTTACAATATAGGCAGAAAGGGGTTGGTTTTGGTTCTATACCTTGGGGAGGTTGCTATTCTTTTCCAGAAACTGATGACCGATCCGTTATGTATCAATATGGGTATCAGTACGCCCCCCCTTCTTACCTTGAACCTAAAAACAGATGGCAATTGATTACTACAAAATAATATTGCATAAATAGCCGCTAAAAAAGTTAAAACACAACTAACTTTCACTACTTAGCACTTTACCTTGATTCAAGACAATTTCACAACATAAATCTTACAATATGCAAACAAACAAGACTATAAAGGTGATTACACTTGCAGTTTTCCTGCTCTTGCTGTCTGGTTTTATTGCTTTCCGGGCTGGTATTTTTGATCGGTACTTCGAAACGGAAAAACCAAAAGTGATCACGACGAATATTGATACTGCCGCGCTGAATGTGGCTATTCAAAAGATATTCCCTGAGCCGGAACCTTATGATAAGAATAGGCCAAGAGTGGTTGGGTTACAATATAGACATCCCTTTTATGATAGAGCATTTGGTCAATACCTACTTTACCCTGATTACGGTCCCCTAGACTACCGATCCATTATGTATCAATACGTATATAAATATGAAACCCCTACTTACGATAAAAAAAGATGGAGAACAATAGATTACAATAAATTTATCATGTACTAATCCATTATTCGCATAAAACAATAAAAAATAATACCATTTGTGTACTTATGAAAATTAAAATAACACTTATTCTATTCGCCGTCACTGTAATACTAATATCGTGCGCAGGCAAAAAAGAAGTCAATTCCACCATTCCATTAGTAGGTACATGGCAACTTATCTCTGGTACTTTAATCGAAAAAGGCGATACAGTAATCACCGATTATTCCCAAAATGTATCTTTTATCAAAATAATTAACGACACACATTTTTCTTTTTTACAACACGATTTGCAAAAGGGGAAAGATACTGCTGCTGTTTTTGTTGCAGGGGGTGGAAAATATACGTTAAAAGATAATTTATATACAGAACACCTAGAATATTGTAGTGCCAGAAATTGGGAAGGTAACGACTTTAGTTTTACCATTACTATCAAAAATGATACACTTGTCCAAAGTGGTGTGGAGATAATTGAGCGCGAAGGGGTAAATAGAGTGAATATTGAAAAGTATTTTAGGGTGAAGTAATTGTTTCAATCGCAATAACACTTAACAAAAATTTCAACCTCCTATTCAGAAAAAATAAAAAAATTGAACAATCCGGCAAATAAAATGTTACTCGAAATTAACACTATTAATTATGAGAGTATTACTATTTTTATTGCTGCTACCAACTTTAATCTTTTTGTCGTGCAGCGGTGAATCCAAAGTTTTGGTATTCACGACCCCTGAAATCACATTACAGGCCGATGGCCCGCTTTTGGAAGGCTCCAATACAGCGCAGGGTAATTTCAAATCAACTTTAGCAGATTTTTTAAAAACAAACGGTTCTAGTCTGGACAAGGTATCGGAAGCGACATTGAGTGCCGCTACTTTGATGCTGCCCGATAGCATGAATTCAAGTTTACTCAGCGAAATCACGTTGCAATTGGCTGCCGATCAAGTAGATATGCAGAAAGTAGGCGTATTGAATCCTGTACCCGAAGGGCAAACCAAATTGACGTTAAACATCGCCAAAGAGCAAGAAAAAATTGGTAAAATACTCCAACAAGCCGATATGACTTTTGTAGCAGATGTAAATATTAAAAAAGACACTGCCAATAGTTTACCAATCAAAGGCATTTTTGAATTTAAAATCACTATTAAATAACATTTTTATGAAATTACTCAGTATTATATTTTTCTTGCTGTTAGGTACTTTTGGTGCAACAGCGCAAGAAGCAGGCGACAAACTCATTGGCTTATGGGAACCTAGTAATGGTAAAGCAAGGGTCAAAATTGAAAAAATTGGCAGCAAATACTACGGTAAAATCGTATGGTTGCGCGAACCGCTTGATCCTACTACCAAAGCCGCAAAATTGGACAAAAACAATCCAGATGAATCTATGCGCTCCGTTCCGTTAAAAGGCTATCGGATGCTCAAAGATTTTACATTTAACGGTACAGAATGGACTGATGGCACTATTTATGACCCAGAAAGTGGCAGTACTTACAGTTCTGTCATAAAAGCAAAAGACGAAAATACTTTAGATATTCGCGGTTATGTAGGTGTAAAAGCCTTGGGTCGCTCGGATGTTTGGAAACGTGTTCAGGTCAAACAATAACGCTATTACTGTGATAAAATCTATTAATTGGCGTTTTTTTTGCCTGTCGCTGCTTTGGGTAGTATCTGATGTATCGGTCATTTCGGCACAAACCACTACTGATACGCTTCCGCCTGCAACAGAAACAGAAGAAGATTACAGCATTTACGATAATGTACAATTTACGGATACGGGTACCAAGCGTTACTGTAGTCCAAAAGTTTTTGACCAAAGTCCGCAGCGTTTTGTATCGGTAGCCTGGGATGCACAAATGCCTTATACCATGCAAATATCGGCCAGTGGGGCTTATGCAGAGGGTGATAACCCGCCAGTGGTAGAGGAAGTACGTGCAAATTACACGGGTGGCTTGCGTTTATCGGCGAATATACCCGTTATCTCTAAAAATAGCATCGTCTGGCAAATGGGCTTTAATTACTGGGAAACCCGCTATAATTTGGAGCAAAACCAAAAGCCTGAACCCGCCAATAGCCTTACGGCTTCCTTGCGGACGGGTGGTTTGCGGACGATAGCATTGAACACCACGGTATTCAAGCCTTTGGGCGAGAAAAGTTTTTTACTGTTTCAAGGCAGTTCCGATTTAAACGGCGATTATTCGTTCAGCAATTTCCAGTCGCTCCGATATTTGAGGTATTCGGCAGCCGCTATTTGGGGCCGCCGCCCTAACGACCGCAAACAATGGGGTTTAGGGGTCGCCCGTACTTACAGGGTAGGCGAAATGAATTATCTACCAGTTGTGCTGTTCAATTACACAGCACCCAATCGCAAATGGGGCACCGAAATTTTGTTTCCCGCACGTGCTCACTTTAGACGCACCTTCAACCCTCGCAACCTCGTTTTGGTAGGTTACGAATTGGAAGGACAAAGTTATCGAATAGCATCACTTTCAGACACCGAACGCAGCCTTGAGATACGCAGGGGCGAAATGCGCACGCGCGCTGAATACCAAAGGCAATTATCTGGTTTTATTTGGCTGAGTTTTCAGGCCGGTTGGCGGTACGATTGGTCGTTCAATGCCGATTATTTAGAGGACAACGGCAAGGATTTCTTTAGGGGATTCACTGGTAATCAAAAATTTGCAATGCTGAATACAATAGGTAATCCATTGTATTTTAATATTGGTATTCACTTGGTTAGTCCTTAGTCAGTGTAAATTAAGTTTATTCGATCATAGTCAAAAACGGGTTATCTCTTTTACCGGAGATGATCCGTTTTTTTATGATATTTTTTAAAAAAACGACCTAAAACGGTGTTTTTTGACTAAAAATAGCATAACTAAAGCCAATTTTGGCATGTCCTTATTCAACAAAAACAATTGTTTTTGTAGCCTGTTTCAATTAATAATTATTAATTCATTTATTTAAATTATTAAGTCATGCAAACAAACAAACACTATTTAATGGTATATCTTGTGATATGCTTTTTAGCCGCTTTACCTTCATATGTAAAGGCAACTACTTACAATTTCATCGGTGAATACAACTGTTATTGGAACGATCCTAATTTATGGTCACCTGCTGGTATTCCAGGCCCGGGCGATGAGGCCATCATCAATGTTCCTGCGTACACAACACTTACCCTTACTACGGATGTAACGCTTCGATCACTTAAAATCTTAGGGTTAGGTAGTATAGGAGGCAACGCATTAACCATCACTGAAAACTTAGAATCGCGCTACCCGCTAACATGGTCGCTCAAGTTAAAAATAGATAGTGGCGCTAATGCCATTATCGACGACTCGGCCTATTCTTCTCCTTTTTCAGGCATTTTGTTCTATGAGGAATTGGTGGTGGATGGTACATTAGTTACCAACGCTCCATATTTTTCGGGTACTAAAATAACGATAAATGGTTCGTTTACACATTTACAAGGCGATTTGAATGGCGATTACTTGATTAATCCTGGAGGTACGCTAACCATCGATAGCCCTAACAAAGCAGTTAAGATGGGGTCCATTATCAACAATGGCACGTTCACTTGGCAACGAGGCAATATCATTTCTTATGATTACCCTTTGATAAATAACGGTGTATGGAATATTACGACCACTAAAGACTCATTGTTAACTGATGGCCTTTTCTACCAAAACCCCATTATAAACAAAGGCGATATCAATATTGCAGCCAACAATACCCACGTAGGGATTTACCGCGCAATGCGCAACGAGGGAAGCATCAATATGGCTGGTGCAGGCAAATTATCACTGTTTTCATTAGAAAACCTAGCGGCCATTAATGGCCCAACGGGAAGCACACTCGAACTATCAGGGTATTATTTCAACACGGGCAACGTACTAAAATCGGGTTCTAGTATCAATGTATCCAATTTTGAAACAGCACTTTATACCGGAATTAATATGGAAAGTGGTGTCAACTGGAATAATGTAAATAATTTTGAATTTAACGATGCTTTTATTGAATCGGCAAATGCATTACCTAACAATGCTAGTTATTTTTTAAGTGGAAACATCGCCATAGTTCAAGATCAAACATTTAATGGATCGGTAACACTCGATAGGGCTTATTTTAACGGTACGAAAAAAATTATTTTCAATAGCGCCAATACAATCATCAACGATGCTACTTTTGGCGAACAAAATGAGATCACATTCACACCAAATGCAGTAGTCCAACTCCGAGCAATGAAGACTAATAATTTAAAAAATGACGGGATCGTGAATTGGAATACAACTGGATTAATGAATTTGGGGGTACCGGGATTAGTCAATAATGGCACATGGAATATGACTGCAGATTCTGTTATTTGCTATGGCCAAAATGACAATCAAATCAATTGGTTCAACAATGGCACTATGAATTGTAATGGCAGAATTGCTTCATTGTACTGTGGTTTAGACAATAAAGGTGCTATAAATGTGGCCGCAAATGCTACCTTTGAATTTTCTGGTGATATGGAACAAACTAGTCTTTTAACTGGTGCTGCCGGTAGTAAATTAAATTTATATGGCGGCTATTATAATGGTATTAATTTACGATCGGGTGCTACAACATCTGGTTTTAGTACAGTTCAAATCATTAATGCCAAAGCCACATTTTTCCAAGGCACTAATTTGACCAATAATGGGCAATATTTGTTCAAAGATTCCGAGGTAGCCACTAATATTATTT